>JAWOMQ010000084.1:0-2845 GCA_033852415.1 Bacteroidota bacterium | reverse complement strand
GATGTGTCCGGTATCCTGCCGGATACCACTGTCATGGACACGCTTCCGCCGCCCGTTCCCAAACATTCACTCCTTCCGAACAATATGAGCTGGATGGAAAGAGGGTTGTGGGGCGAGAAGGGAGTTTTACGAGGCATTGGTCTTGCGTCATCGCTGACGCCTGAAGTTCGCAAGAGCGAGCTCTCACTCCGGCGGACAATGCTCGTGATGCATCAAGTCGGTGGATTTGTTACCCTGGGTCTGTTGGGGGCGACAGTCTATTATGGGCAGCAGGCCCTCGACAATTTTTACAATTACGACAAATTCCGGAATTATCGGAATACTCACAAGACACTTGTCACGTTGTCAATTATCTCCTATTCTACCACGGGATTATTGGCAATTCTCTCCCCGCCGCCGTTGATCAGACGTGACGAGATAAGCACGACAACAATCCATAAAATGCTCGCGTGGGTGCACTTTGCCGGAATGGTGATCACGCCCATCATCGGTGCCTCGCTGCGTCATAGCTCAAATGAACTTCAACTTGCCCGCTATCACCAGGTGGCCGCATATATCACAACCGCGACACTTGCTGCCTCATTCATTGTTATCACATTCTGATGGAGCGAAATTATGCGAATCATAGCTGCACTGTTCTTCCTTCTCATGCTTCCCCTTGTGGGGGCAATTGCCCAGGTCAAGGTACTGGACTCTAATCACGATCAATCATCCATCACTTACACGCTGGTGCATCCGCTTCACACGGTTGAATCAACGAGCAAGGAAATCGTATACCGACTTGAATGCGATCCGGCCAAACAGGAAATTAAAGCCGTCTCGGCGCGCGTCGACGTGATGTCATTCGATAGCGGCAATTCCAACCGGGATTCCCATGCAATGGAGGTTGTCGATGCGGTTACATATCCTGACGCAACATTCTTGAGCTCAAACGTCGCCCAGAGCGGCGACTCGGTCGTTGTCGGTGGGAGATTGACGTTCCATGGCGTCACGAAAGACATCATCGCGACAGTTCATCCCAAATGGTCTTCAGACAAAATAAACTTTGACGGTCATTTCAATATTAGCTTGACCGATTTTAAGATCGAACGGCCGTCGCTCCTTATGATTCCGGTCCACGATACACTTCGGTTCGTATTGAAAGCGGCATTTGATTTGAAATAGTTTATATTTAATTATAGCACAGTATCGGGATCACTTGAAATATAAGATTGGCGAAGCGCACTATTTACAATGACTTGCACCCGGCCGCCGGCCCAAAGCTAAAAGAAGCCGGTATGACCATGGTCATTCTCTTACCATTTTTACTCTGCCTGCTGAATATAGCGTTTGCCTATGCCGACGACGGAGAAAAACCACGCAGCCTCGCGCTGAAGGATCTCTCTCCGGAGCGGAGTCCGATTCATATCCCCAGGGATAATTCTTCTGAGGAATTGTGGGACGCATTCATGATGATGGAGAAAGCAAACGCGGGCGATCCTGTCGCCGAACACGATCTCGGTCTTCATTATCTTCTCGGCAAGGATTTTTCCCTCGATACCGCCAAGGCAGCCTATTGGATAGGTAAAGCCGCTGCCCAGAATTTTCTTCCCGCAGTTTATAATTATGGACTGTGCCTGAACAACGGCTGGGGTGTTCCATGGAATCCCTTCGAGGGGTTCCTTCGGTTCGGTTATGCGGCCAGACACGGCCTCATAGAAGCAGAGTACATCTATGGACTTCTCTACACCGACAACCTGATTATCCCGAGGAATTACGACACCGCCTACAAGTGGATAAAAATGGCGGCTGACTCATCGTTCGTCCCGGCGGTGGAAGTGCTCAAAGAGTTTAAGCGTCGTGGAATAAAGCTTGCGGAAAAGTCGAGTGGTTCAGAAACAAGTCCCGCTGACACTGATACCACGACCAAAAACCCGCTTCAGCTGAAACCGGCACTGCAGCCCATCTTTCTCGATCTCTCGACGGATACTGTCCAGAAGGCCGACAACAAAACTCTGTTAAAGGAAGCGCTTGCCGAGGGGACGAACAGGCTGAAATCATTGA
This sequence comes from Bacteroidota bacterium, assembly GCA_033852415.1. GTDB lineage: Bacteria > Bacteroidota > Ignavibacteria > UBA10030 > SZUA-254 > DATKPE01. The sequence goes on along the minus strand of JAWOMQ010000084.1, from coordinate 802 downwards.
CGGATACCACCGATGACCAGAATGTCGACAGCGTGATGCGGGCAGCCGGCATCAGGATCTTTTCAGATGCTGCAGATTCAGGGAGCCCGGAAGCGCTCACGATGATGGGAAGATTTTATGAAGAAGGGCTCGGAATCCGCAAGGACCCAATCAAGGCCTCCGCATATTATCTTCGTGCCGTCCGGCTGGAATCCCGCTGGTCTCCGCTATTTGTCTGGGAGATGACGAGAAATGAAGATTATTTTAAACGTCTCAAGGAACAGGTGGATGCAGGCAACCCCGAGGCTGAGTTCGTCTGGGCAGCTTTGATTGAGGGCGGATTCGACAATCATCTCACCGATGCACAAGCGCTTGCGCTTCTGCAAGATGCAGCCAAACAGAACTATCCGGACGCCCTGATCCAGATGGGAATTTGTTACACCTCCGGGCGTTGGGTGCACCCGGATCCCGGAAAAGCAGCCTCCGCATTTAATCGCGCCCGATTGCTCGGGAACCTGGAGGCAAGAATCCGGTTGATTGCTGTTGAACTGAAAATGAAGCACAAACCAGAGGACACAAATTTCATTACCCACCTCACGGACTATGCCTCCAACGGCTCGATCCTTGCAGAAGAAGTCCTTGCCTACTGTTACCAGTCGGGGGACTATGTCCCCGCAAGTATGGCACAAGCCGTCCGGTTTTACCGCCACGCGGCAGAAAGGGGGAGCCGCCTGGCGTATACCGCTCTGAAAGAAATGTACGATGAGATTCGCCCGAATGACCCGCAGTTCCAATTCTGACGAAGGGATAGTGTCCCGCTACG
>JAWOMQ010000035.1:0-8834 GCA_033852415.1 Bacteroidota bacterium | reverse complement strand
GAATATTTTTGGACTCCTGGACCATCTCCGCGATCGGACAGAGATCCCTTTGGTTCTTATGGGATACTACAATCCAATCATTGCATTTGGTGTAGAGAAATTCTTCGAGCAATGTTCTTCTTTGGGGATTGACGGGATCATTGTCCCCGATCTTACTCTGGAGGAAGGGGAATCTTTTCGCGCGGGCGCCCGCGGGTCTGATATTGCGGCTATCCTTCTTGCATCACCCACCACACCTCCTGAGAGAATGGCGCTCCTCGACCGCGCGACGTCCGGGTTCCTCTATTATATATCACTGACCGGCGTAACAGGGAGCACGATCCACGGGTTGGGCGAAGCGGCGCAAACTATCCGTCGCGCGCGTGGACTCGTGAGACACCCAATTCTTGCGGGTTTTGGAATCTCCACGCCAGCAGACGCTGTGACCATCGCGGGCGGCTGCGATGGTGTAATCATCGGAAGTGCACTCATCAAACTACTCGAGGACTCACCAGGGTCGGAAGTTCCACGCGTGACCAGTTTCACTCAGAGATTTCGCACGGCACTCGACGAACATTGATGACGAAAGAGAAAAAAATAATTGTCCACCTTCCTCCAGGACCCGATCGTACCTATCCGATAATATTCGGGAAGTCTCTTCTGCAGGTAGCTGCCGATCTGAAAAAAAACCACGACCGTGATCCGATTTTTGTTCTCACCGATTCGAACGTTTTCAGGTTCTACGGACGGTCATTCACATCAATGTTGCGGCACAGATCTGCTCCGAGCCACCTCCTCGTAATTCCTGCCGGAGAAAAGAGCAAGACCCGCACGGTAAGAGATTTTATTGAAGACACGTTGCTGAAACATCATGCCACACGAAATTCAATCCTGATAGCTTTTGGCGGGGGGATGGTAGGCGATATTGGCGGATTCGTTGCTTCGACCTTTCTCCGTGGAATAGATTACATCCAAATCCCCACTTCCCTATTGGCGCAGGTTGACAGCAGCGTCGGGGGAAAAGTTGCAATAAACCATCCCTCGGGGAAAAATCTGCTGGGCGCGTTTTATCAACCAAAATGCGTTTACACCGTGGTCTCGCTCCTCAAAACCCTGCCTGATCCAGAGTACAGTAGTGGACTTGCCGAAGTTATCAAATATGGAGCCATTCTCGACAAATCGTTGTTTTCATTTCTGGAAAGGAACCGGAGACGGGTGTTTGCGCATGATTACAACACCCTTACCCACATTATTCAGCGATGCTGTCGGCTAAAAAAATCGATCGTCGAGAAGGACGAACGAGAAGGCGGTTTGCGGAGAATTCTCAATTTCGGACATACCATCGGGCATGCGGTAGAGCAACTCTCTGCTTACAAATTAAGGCATGGGGAATCAATCGCAGTTGGGATGGTAATCGAAGCGGGGCTTGCCGTCCGGCTCGGAATTCTGCCGGAAAATGAGCGTGTCCGTTTAACTAATCTGATCCGGTCGTATCGACTCCCAACGGAAATTCCTGCCCGGATGCGCATACCGCGAATTATTGATGCTACCTTTAGCGATAAAAAGTCCGTTGGCGGGGAAGTCAAGTACACCCTCATGAAATCCATAGGGGAAGGAATTCCCGGTATAGCTCTTTCGCGATCCGAGGTCGCAAAGTATCTCGCCCGATGATCATTTGCCCATCAATAATGCCGACTGACATGGAGTCTGCGCTTCAGGAGCTTGCGAAGCTATCGACGACACGCGACCTCGTCGAGCTACGCACCGACCGAATCCGGAATCTTGATCTTGAAAACCTTCTCTTAGCCGAGCGCCCAGCCCTCATCCTGACCAACCGGCTCGCTGACGAGGGGGGCTATTTTTCGGGATCGTACACTGAGCAGGCGGAGATTCTATCTGAGGCTGCGTCCTTCGGAGCGGAGTACATCGATGCCGAATTCAGATTGGGGAAAAAGTTGCTTTCCAAACTGCCGAAGCATCGGCTCATTGTATCGTACCACAACTTTAAGAACGTGCCGGCTGATCTCACCCGGATTTATGCCCGGATGAGAACATTAGCTCCCACCGTCATTAAAATTGCCGTGACAGCCAGGTCCCTGCATGACAACATCACGGTTTTCAACCTGCTTGATCTGGCAAGAGGGCAACGTCAGAAGATCATAGCTCACTGCATGGGAGAACGGGGTGAGATCAGTCGAATCCTGGGAGGAAGATTCGGCGCATTCCTGGCATTTGCCGCGATGAATCAATCCTCCCACACCGCCCCCGGACAAGTCACCGTGGATCTGATGGAAAATGTTTATCATGCGAATATGATTGACAGAAACACCCGAATATTCGGGTTGATTGGAAACCCTGTGTCACAAAGCCGCGGTATATTTTTCCATAACGAGTTCTTCCGAAAGCGAAGAGTATGTGCGGCCTACATAAACTTCCTTGTAGACAATATTGCTTCTTTTTTTAAAGAATACCGGGAAATCATCCGGGGCGCAAGCGTGACCATGCCCTTCAAGCATTCGATCATCCCCCTCCTCGATATCGTCGATGAGCCAGCGGCAAGAATCGGTTCAGTCAATACAATTGTAAAACAAAGAGGCAAATGGGAAGGCCACAATACGGACTATCCTGCACTCCTTAAGATTTTGAAGGAAAGGTCTTCCCTGAAGGGGAAAAGAGTTGTCATCCACGGCACAGGAGCTATGGCACGAACGATGGCGTTTGGAATGCTCCAGGAGGGTGCAGTCTCTTTCATTACGGGACGATCCCAAGCAAAAGCAAAAAAAATCGCAGATGAATTTGGATGCACGTTTCTCCCGCCCAGGGATTGTGTGAATGTTGACGCGGACATTGTCATGAATGCAACTCCCGTGGGAATGATCGGTCTGCCACAGGACCGGATTTTTCCACCTTCCTTTTATAAACGAACCATGATCGTGTTCGATGTGGTGAACCGCCCCGAGATGACGCCCTTCCTCAGCACCGCAAGGGAATCCGGATGCACAGTGATAGCGGGGTCCGAATTGTTTATGGAACAGGCAAAACTTCAATCGAAACTTTTTCTGCGATCTTTGTCATGACTCAGCTCTCATATCGAAAGATCGCGCGTGCTTATGATGTTGATGCCGAAATTACCCTTCCTCCCTCGAAGAGTTACACAAATCGTGCGCTTATAACAGGAGCGCTTGCCAGGGGAAATTCAACAATACTCAACCCTTCTCTCAGTGATGATTCGCATCTCCTGATTTCAGCCCTGAGGGAATTCGGGATTTCGATCAAGCCAAGCAGCAGTGGAGTTTCCATCGAGGGATCAGGGGGCAAATTCCAGGCACCATCAGACGAAATCGACGTTGGAAATGCGGGTACTGCAATGCGGTTCCTGACCGGGTTCGCTGCGCTCGGTTCCGGAACTACGCGAATCACCGGAGACGCGCGGATGCTGCGGCGTCCGATCAGAGATTTGGTAGAATGTATCTGCCGCATGGGGGTACGGGCCGAGTCAACGAACGGCTATCCGCCAGTTACCGTGCATGGGGGAACATTGCGTGGAGGCATTGTCGACATCGATGCCACCAAGAGCAGCCAATTCCTCTCCTCCATCCTTCTTGTCGCACCCTATGCAACCAGCAGACTGGAGATCCAGACGATGGGTACGCCAAGTTCACTCCCCTACCTCGACATCACCCTCGATGTCATGAAGAAATTCGGTGCAGTAGTTCAAAACAATCATTATAGAACATTTGAAATTGATTGCGGGAAGCAGTATATGGGCACAGAATACAGGGTCGAACCCGATGCTTCATCTGCAGCGTATTTTTTGTGTGCAGCGGCGATTACAGGAGGCACAATCAGAGTACCACATCTCCATCGTGATTCACTCCAGGGGGATATCAGGCTCCTCCAAGTTCTGGAAGCGATGGGATGTGCGGTCCGTTCGGATTCTCATTCGGTTGAAATCCACGGTGGCCGGCTATCAGGTATCGATATCGACATGAACGACATGCCGGATTGTGTCCCCGCGCTCGCAGTCACAGCAGCATTTGCAGTGGGACAGACGACGATCTCGCGGATATCTCATTTGCGATACAAGGAATCAGACCGATTACAGGCGATTGCCGCCGAACTGACCCGGATGGGTGCGCAAGTCCAGGTTGGCGGGGACAGCCTTACCATCGTGCCGGGCCGTATGCACGGAGCGAGAATTAATACATATAACGACCATCGTATTGCGATGAGTTTTGCTGTCGCCGGATTAAAAATCGACGGTGTAGAAATTTCAAATCCAGATTGTGTCAGCAAGTCGTTCCCGGGATTTTGGGACGAATTCCATAAGTTGGAATCAAAGGAAATCAGCCATGCCAGGTAATTCACTCGGAAAATATTTTCGTATCACCACGTTTGGGGAAAGTCATGGTACTGCAGTGGGTGTCATCATTGACGGAGTTCAACCAAACCTGCCAATATCGATTCCCGTAATTCAGAAAGAGCTGAACCGCCGGAGACCCGGACAGAGCGCAATAACCACGCCGCGGCTCGAGCAAGACCAGGTTCAAATTCTCAGCGGCGTCTTTAGGAACAAGACACTGGGCACTCCACTTTGCATGCTGATCTGGAACAAAGACCAGGATCCCAAGGCCTACACCAAAATCAAGAACCTCTTCCGCCCGGGACACGCCGGATTCACGTATCTAGAAAAATACGGGATCCAAGATTACCGGGGCGGGGGCCGATCTTCCGGACGGGAAACAGTCGGACGCGTTGCCGCAGGAGCGCTTGCGAAACAGATACTGGCAAGGCACGGCATTCAGGTTATTGCCTACACGAAGGAAGCCGGGGGAATCATCGCAAGAAAAATTGATTACTCGGAGATTGAGAAAAATCCAATCCGATGCCCTGATCCATCAGCTGCCAGGAAAATGACGCAAATGATCCTGCGAGTGAAAAAGGGAGGTGATTCCGTTGGTGGCGTTGTCGAGGCAGTGGTAAAGAACTGCCCACCTGGTCTGGGAGAGCCCGTATTCGATAAGCTTGAAGCGGATCTGGCAAAAGCTCTTCTATCAATTCCGGCAGTGAAAGGATTCGAGATTGGATCGGGATTTTCGGCCGCACGAATGAAAGGAAGCGAGCATAACGACGAGTTCTATTTTGACAGAAAAGCGGGAAGGATCAGAACGCGAACCAACTTCGCCGGCGGAATCCTTGGGGGAATTTCCAATGGTGAAGATATCGTCGTTCGCATTGCGGTCAAACCACCCTCATCCATACCAAAGCCACAGTCAACCACCGACACCGAGGGTCGCAAGAGAACGATCTCGGTTAGCGGGCGTCACGATCCGTGCCTGTGCCCGCGGGTTGTTCCGGTTGCCGAGGCGATGATTTCGCTCGTGCTGGCCGATCACCTCATTCGCCAGTCTCTCCTCAGAACGCAACATAAGAAGACATCACTTCGCCAGTATCGTTCCTTGGTTCGGGATATCGACGCTTTGTTCAACCTCATCAGCTAATCTGGCCCAAACACACAGACAGCCCCAATCAGGCTCTACCCCCGGGAGAGCCATGAGATTAATGTGCATCTCCTCCGGGGCGCCGCAAGAAAGAACGAATAATTTGAATTCCGGAGATGGTTCTTAATCGCTTCATTTCGGCAGTTTTCACAATTTCAGGAAATGAATAATTTTATTGTGGAATGCTTGACATTCAAATTAAAAAGTCTCATAATAGTCTGTTCATTCCAAATCAATTTCATTTTTGATTGAAAGGCCGTCCATGCGAAAGTTCTTGCTACTGTTTGTTCTTTGTGTACAGATCTGTTATCCCCAGAAGCGATTTCTGGTCAGCAGATTCGGCGATTCTGTCCCAATTGAGAAAGGAGAAAGTGCTCTCTCGCTTATTCGTGCAATGACCGGCAAAACGGCCGAGAGTTCATGCGGCAGCCAGGAGTTCGGATATTACCCGCCGAAATACAATATCGATGGGGCTCAGTATGGATTGCACAGGGATATTATGGGCATGTGGTTTGAGGCGCCGTCGAGCGGGACCATCGATACAGTTTTCTGGTTCCAGAACACAGTATGCGCTCTCGATTCGACGCTGTTCGTCCGGATCTTTCATTCGGAGATATACACGGGTCATGGCCCCGGGTGGAACGGATATCCAGCGCCGCAAGGAGCCCCTGAAGTCACCTGCTGGGGATACTATATCAACACAAATGATCAAGAGGATGGCATTGCTGCGTTTCCTGAGGATTCAACAGGTCCATGGGTCTCGACGGTGGATTCCTTCAGAATTTCTCCATCACCATCGTTCCCCCCGACTGGTGGTTCGATTTGGGGACTCGCGGGGTATCCGGTGAGAGTGCATGAAAACAAAATTAACTCCATTGTCATGAACGACCTCGCGCCACTACCTGTAGATGCAGGCGAGCCTTTTTTCATTACGTTCAGAATAAACGGGGACAAAACTGAAGTATGCAACGCGACAAACAACACCTCGTTCGATTATAGCCTTGAATCTGATACACTGGCCACGCACGACTGGAAATTTTACGAGTACTCTGTGAACGGAGGTACCCCTGCGACGACAATCCCCTGTAAAGGTTGGGTCGCGCGAGGCTCATGGAACCTTATGTTCTGGTATGTCATGACCCCCACGAGTAACACTCCGCCCATCGTGACGTACGTCCAAAGGGTGCATAATACAACATCAAGTGACCAGCAAACATTCATCACAGATATCTTTGATTGTGATGCTGCCGATCCCAGCCAGGCGGGTGTCCGCAATGCCTGGATCCGATACAGCATAGATACCGGGAAGAGCTGGATTACAGATAACCTCCAATTCGACGGTGCAGATCAGTATGAATACTCGCTTCCTGGACTCGCGGCAAATCACCTCATGGAATACAAAATCATCGCCGAGGATTCTCTTGATGCGATCGACTCATCTGCTGTTTACTCCTACAAAACCGTCACCATTGATGATCCAGGATGGTACCGCGTTGATACATCCTCCGGCTGCTCATCGTCCAAGATCGCAAGCATCGGCACTGCAATAGACACTTCCCAATGGTTCATCGCTCCGACTGCATATGCAGGGTCAACAACGCCCCATCGAGGTGACGACGGAACCGCAGGCCCATTTTCTCTCGGAGGTCCATTCGTCTATTACGGTGATACCATGAATTATGCTTGGGTCGGGGTTGATGGTGGTATCGCGCTTTCGAAGACAGCAACCGACACGATCGACGTCAATTCAAACGGCTTCGCCACTGACAGTTATGATTTCCCGTTTACCCAAACACATGGTCGCTCTGATACGCTGCATCTGGCAGACATGCCCCGTGCATTTCTTGCGCCGTTTTGGGCGGACTGGTTAAACAAACAGGATTCCCCGCTGGCAGTGTTCGGAAAAGTCCGGACGTACGCGGATGCGAACAAGTTCGTCACCGAATGGGACTCACTTGGCGACTTCGATGAGAATGGCGCGACAGGTGATATCGAATCGTTCCGCGTCGTGTTGAATAAGACTGACAACTCAATTGAATTCCAGTATGACGAGATTGGAATCGGCGGGTTGGATACGGTTAACCTGACAGGTATCCAGTGCGATTCAAACTATCATCCGCAGCCGGTCGGTGAGTATCCACCCTATGCATACTATAACAAAGATGGCTATCCATCAGAGACCCATCTCCACAACGGACTGTGTATCCTTTATGTGCCCGTTATTGGTCAGGTGGCACCCTATGATGGATGGAATCTGCTGTCAGTTGCCGGCCAGTATCAGAACGGTGCCAGAACATTCCTGTTCCCGACAGCCGTCAGCCAGGCATTCGCGTATAATAACGGATATGTTGTGGTACCTACACTCTCCAATGGCCCTGGTTATTGGGTGAAGTTCTCAGGCGCGCAATCACAGCAAATCCTGGGCTCCCCCATCACATGCCTCGACATTCCTGTCAGTCCAGGATGGAACATAATCGGCTCGATCAGCACACCCGTCCCTGTCGCAAATATTACGGCTGACCCGCCAACGGGCATTACCGGCAGCTCAGTATTCTTTTACTACACCTCGTTCAGTGGTTATCAGATCGCATCGACAATTGTTCCAGGTATGGGATACTGGGTTCGGGCAAGTGGCGCGGGAATGGTACACCTCTGCTCGAGCGGCGGTTCAAAGCTAGCGACACCGCTTGCCGAATTGAATGGATTGAGTCGGATCACTATTGCGGAGAAAAAGGGTATCTCTCAGACGCTGTACCTCGGCGCCGGGACGTTCGATGCGAGCAAGTACGACATGCCGCCGCGGGCACCCGAAGGGTCGCTCGATGTGCGGTTTGCCTCCAACCGGATGGTTGAAACCTATCCTTCCGTGCTGGATGAGTCGAAGAAATATGAATACCCGATTGTCATCAGCGCAACACAGTATCCGTTGACGGTGAAGTGGCAGGCAGCCAGTACCTCAGACGATCCTCATACGCTGACATTAAAGACTGAGGATGGGAAGATCCTGGCGGTGATGACGGGAAGCGGCAAGATCACGCTGAACGACGCGAGCATCAAAAAAGTGATGATCACGGTCAGTTCGGGAGTGGATGTGCCGAAGGTATTCTCGCTGAGCCGGAACTATCCGAACCCGTTCAACCCGACGACGCGGTTTACGGTTGGTGTGCCGCGATTGAGCACACTGGAAGTAAGCGTGTACGATGTGCTCGGACGGAAGATTGCCACGATATGGAACGGCGAGCAGACGGCCGGCTACCATACGATGGAATGGGATGGACGTGACGGACAGGGAATGACAGTTCCGACGGGAATGTACTTCATCCGGGCAAATGCTCCGGCTGATGAATTCTCTGC
>JAWOMQ010000048.1:0-29277 GCA_033852415.1 Bacteroidota bacterium | reverse complement strand
TTGCTATCAACCGCCCAGGGGATTTTGTAACCGCGGAACGACAAGATGAACCAGGTCTCCGTTTTTCGGTCGAAACCAACGATCCCCGGATTCCTTCCTCGCCCTTGGAGAATGTCGCCGGCCATGTCGCTCTCCTCATGCTGAAGGAATTACGCCCCGGCTTTGGCGTCAGGATGATTCTCCACAAAAAGATGCCGCTCGGTTCCGGTCTGGGGAGCTCCGGGGCAAGCAGCGTGGCATCGGCGCTCGCAGTGAATTGCCTCCTATCGAAGCCTCTCAAGAGGACAGATCTTCTGAAGTTCGCTGTCGAGGGAGAGAGGAAAGCATCAGGGTCACCCCACGCCGACAATGTGGCTCCCTCACTTCTTGGAGGTCTTTGTCTCGTAAGGAGTTATAAGCCGCTCGATGTCATCCAGCTTCCCGTGAGCAGTCGTTTTATCTGGGTCGTCGTTCATCCGCATATTGTCGTAAAAACAAGAGTTGCGCGGTCTGTCATTCCACAAGAAGTACGGTTGAAGATTGCGATTCAACAATGGGGCAATGTGAGCGGGCTGACTGCAGGGCTTATTTCCGGCGATGAGAATCTGCTGCGAAAGTCTGTTGAGGATACTATCATCGAACCTGCCAGAGCTCATCTCATTCCTGGTTTTTACGATGTCAAGAATTCCGCCCTGAAAGCCGGTGCACTCGGATGCTCGGTCTCCGGATCGGGGCCGTCAGTCTTTGCCGTAACAACATCACAGAAGAAAGCGAAAGCAATAGCACGTTCGATGGTAAGAGTATTTCACCGGTGGACAGGTGCAAAATGTGATGTCTATATATCGCGTGTCAATTCCAAAGGTGCGCAGAGTCTCTGGGTCAGGGAATGAAATTCATCAGCGTTCATCGCGCCAATCCTGCTGTCTCATTTCGCGAAGCCCTCTTCACCGGCCTCGCGCCCGACGGCGGACTTTACATCCCGGAGTCAATCCCCGTCATTGGGCCGAAATTTCTGAAAAAGGATACTCATGATGCTTTTGCGGATATCGGGAAAGAATTTATTGCTCCCTATATCGATGATATTCCGCAAGGTGATCTCGGGAGCATTGTCCATCGGGCGTGGACATTTCCGATTCCGCTTATACGTCTTGAAGGCAACATCTTCCTGCTCGAACTCTTTCACGGTCCCACACTCGCATTCAAGGATATCGGCGCCAGGTTCATGGCAGAAATTATGTCGTATTATCTTTCCCGTGAAAGCCGCCGTATTGCAATTCTGGTTGCAACATCCGGCGACACGGGAAGTGCGGTTGCGCATGGATTCCACAACGTACCGCTGATCGACGTCTATATTCTTTATCCGTCCGGAGGGATCAGCCAGATGCAGGAGCAGCAAATGACCACACTCGGCGGCAATATCCATGCAATCGAGATCTCCGGAACTTTTGACGATTGTCAGCGGCTTGTCAAGCAATCCCTCGCGGATAAGGAGATGCAATCTGCCCGAACACTGACAACGGCAAATTCGATTAACGTTGGGAGGCTGATTCCACAAATCGCGTATTATGCGCAGGCTACTAGTACTCTGCGCCACGGGTTCAGCGTTTCCACGAAGCCAGTGGTTGTCGTTCCAAGCGGCAACCTTGGCAATCTCACCGCAGGGGTTTACGCAAAACGGATGGGTATTCCGATCGAACGATTTATTGCGGCAACAAACGCCAACGACATATTGCCCGTGTATTTGAAATCCGGAAAGTTTACTCCGCGATCTTCTATCCGGACGTTCTCAAACGCGATGGATGTGGGAAACCCGAGCAATTTTGCCCGGCTCGAGGCCTTCTACGGCAGTCCAGAGATGATGCGTAGTGATCTTTGGGGTATGAGTTTCTCAGATGATGAAACCCTGCTGGAGATTCAACGCACCTACAAACAAACAGGGTACATTCTCGATCCGCATTCGGCAATCGGTGTAGCCGCCGCGCGGCACTTTATGCAGAGTGATCCTCACCAACCTTTTATCGTGATGGCAACAGCGAACCCCGCAAAATTCCCCGAGGTCATACGGAAGGCAATTTCTCTCGATATTCCTTTTCCTGCCTCTTTAGAGAAAGCCCTTCAGATGCAAAAACAATCGGTGCGTTTATCATCCACTTTTGAAAACTGGAAACGACATTTTCTGCAATAATGTCCGGTAGCATGAGTATCATTTATTGTATCTCATCAAATTTTTCCTAAATTAATGACTCATCGGTTATCAATGTTCTTCTCTTATGATCCTTACTGATAAACAGATTCTGGAGGAAATACGGAAAGGAACGATCGTCATCAAGCCGTTCAATCGGAAAAACCTCGGTTCCAACAGCTATGATGTTCATCTCGGCGGATGGCTTGCCATGTATGACGATGAGATTCTTGACGCTAAGCATCATAATCCCGTCCACCACTTTCGCATTCCCCGTGGTGGGATCATCCTCGTTCCGAGCAAGTTGTATCTTGGCGTTACGAAAGAGTACACCGAAACACACCGCCACGTTCCATTTCTCGAAGGGAAGAGCAGTATCGGCCGGCTCGGCATTGACATTCATGCCACGGCGGGGAAGGGTGACGTCGGCTTTTGCAATACGTGGACACTCGAGATATCGGTCCGGCAGCCGGTCCGGATTTACCCGGGCATGCCGATCGGGCAATTAATCTATTTTGAGATCAGCGGAGAAGTTGAAGTTCCCTATACCAAGAAGAAATCCGCCAAGTACGTTAAACGGACTCGGCGGCCGGTGGAGTCCATGATGTGGAAAAATTTCAAGTAACCGACAATAATGTTCTTTGAATGAAGGAGGAGTGTTGTAATGCCAGATTCTCAACGGATACATTTGGGACGTTTCCTCGCCTGCTTTTTTCTTATCCTGTTCACAGCAATGCCCTCATGCGGGGTTTTATTTTCTCAGGATAAACGCCCGATGGAGATCGAAGATCTGTTTCGGTCGAAACGGGTCTCGGACCCCCGCCTATCCCCTGACGGGAAATGGGTGGCTTTCGTCATCGCCGTTGTGGATAAAGAGAACAACAGTACGAACAGTGACATCTGGATTATTCCCACAACCGGTGGAGAACCGGAACAAGTGACAAATTCCCCCAAACAAGACAGCCATCCCCGCTGGTCGCCTGACGGGAAATGGATTCTTTTTGAATCCAATCGTGACGGATCGTACCAAATTTATCGCGCAAGTACCGACGGAAATGACGTCAAACAACTCACAACCATCTGCACCGAAGCAAACCAGGGAATCTGGTCACCCGACGGGAAATCGATTGCGTTCGTCTCCTCGGTTTTTCCTGAATTCTCCGATAAGCCATACCGGGAGAGTGATGCTTTGAACAAACAAAAACTGGATGCCCGTGAAAAGAGTAAGGTTAAAGCGCGGATCATCACAAAACTTCTCTACCGTCACTGGGACAGCTGGGTCGATGATAAACGCCAGCATATATTTGTGATGGCGCTGGACGGGACCGATCCCCGGGATGTGACACCGGGGGATCGTGATGCCGTGCCAACCTCTGAGACGTTTTCTGCAGGAGACGATTTCTCATTTTCGCCTGACAGCAAAGAACTTGCGTACACCGCAACTCCCACACCGCCGCATAGCGAATCATGGAGCACAAATCATGATATTTACATTGTCAATCTGAAAACCGGCGACCGGCAGCAACTCACGACCAATCCAGCTGCCGATGGATACCCGCAATATTCTCCCGACGGGAAGTACATCGCCTACCGGGCGCAATCACAGCCGGGATATGAAGCAGACCGATGGCAATTGATGCTCTATAATAGAGCCACCCACAAAATGAAAAGCCTTACCGGCTCATTCGACTCGAACGTAGGGGGGATGGTGTGGTCGGAGGACAGTAAGAAGCTCTTTTTCCCGGCGGAAGAAGATGCCAGACAGCCAATTTGGTCTGTATCAGTCAAGGGAGATGATGTGACAAAAGTAATTGATGACGCGAGTAATGACGATTTGAACGCAGGAAAAAACAGGACGTTGGTCTTTTCACATGTTTCCCTGTCGCGCCCCACGGAAATCTACACTGCCCTTTCAGACGGGAAAGACATGAAACCGCTGACGCATATCAACGACGAATTGTATTCGCAGATCAAAATGACAAAGCCTGAGTCCGTCACATTCCTTGGCGCGGCGGGAGCACGTGTTCAGATGTGGATTATAAAACCCCCGGACTTCGATGGCTCGAAGAAATATCCGCTTGTGTACATGGTGCACGGCGGGCCTCAGGGCGCATGGACCGACGGATGGTCGTACCGATGGTGCCCGCAGCTCTGGGCTGCTCAAGGGTACATTCTTGCCCTGCCAAACCCCCGCGGCAGTACGGGGTTTGGGCAGAAATTCGTCGAGGAAATTTCCAGAGATTGGGGTGGTAAAGTCTATGAGGATCTCATGAACGGTCTTGATACACTGGTTCATTTCCCGTACATCGATACTTCTCTGAAAGCAGCGGCAGGCGCTTCGTTCGGGGGGTATATGATGGATTGGTTTGAGGGCCACACCGACCGGTTCAAGACAATTATCAGTCACGATGGAACCTATAACTTCACAAGCATGTACGGGGTTACGGAGGAAACGTGGTTTGACGAATGGGACCACGGGATCCCATGGGAAACGCCCGACTTTGAAAAGTATTCGCCCCACAAATTCGCACAGAACTTCAAGACACCAATGCTGCTGATTCATGGTGAACGCGATTACCGCGTCCCGATTGGGGAAGGGCTGCAACTTTTTACTGCACTACAACGGCAAGGAGTGCCATCGAAACTGCTTTATTTTCCCGACGAAGGTCACTGGGTATTAAAGCCCCAGAACAGCGAACTCTGGCACAGAACTGTGTTCGATTGGCTTGCACAATATCTGAAGCCTTAATCAGGCCATTTTTAATTTTGAATTCTAAATTTTAAATTGTTTTGCATGACGTTCATCGATAAACTCAAAAAGATTCAGCAGAAGAACAATTCCCTTCTTTGCATTGGGCTCGACACTGATGTGGCGCGGGTTCCCGAGTCGCTTTACCGGTGGGGTGATCCTCAATACGAGTTCAACCGCCGCATCATCGACGCGACGAAGGATATTGTCTGTGCTTACAAGTTCAATATCGCGTTTTATGAATCTGTCGGTGAACATGGTTGGTATACAGTTCATCAATCACTTGCCCGGATCCCTGAAGAGATTATCACGATCGGCGACGGGAAGCGGGGTGATATTTCTTCGTCTGCGCAACGGCAGGCGATGCTCTTGTGCGAGGATTGGGAGTTTTCAGGAACCACGGTGAGCCCGTACATGGGAAAGGACTCTGTGGAACCATTCATGCAGCGAAAGGATCAATGCGCGTTCATTCTGGCAGTGACATCAAACAGTGGGGCAAAGGATTTCCAATACCTGAAGGTGAAGGGAAGGCCTCTCTACGAACATGTAGTAAAAACCGCATTAAAGTGGAATACGAAGAAGAACATTGGCCTGGTCGTCGGCGCGACGCGTCCAGCGGAACTGAAGCGGGTGCGCGCACTTGCACCGAGGATGCCGTTTCTTATTCCGGGCATCGGAGCACAAAAGGGAGACCTTGAATCGGCTGTGCGTTACGGCTGCACCGGCGATGGAGATCTGGCAATCATTAATGTGGGCCGGAGTATTATCTACGCCTCCTCCGGCGATGACTTTGCTGAACGAGCACGGGAGGCGGCATTGAAGATTCGCGACAAGATCAACCACTACCGGGACAAATATTTTGCGTAAAGCGTTCTAACAACCAGCCGATTGTGATTGAGAAACATGACACTCATCACGGTCGGAGTTTTTACAACACAAACACATTCTCAGGGAGGCAACCATGGGAGCGAAACACAAAACAGCCCGGCATATACCGGAGCGGTTTCTCCGGCAAATCTGGCACCATCGTCTTTTTGCAGCAGACAATCTTCAAACCACAGACGGTCAACGCCTGGAAATATTATCAACCGGGGAAATTAACAACAACAGCGGTCCCGATTTTCTCGACGCAAGGCTCCGCATCGGCAATCTGACGTTCCGTGGAAATGTGGAACTTCACAAACATTTTTCCGGATGGACCGACCACGGCCACCAACGTGACCCACTCTACAATGCAGTAATCCTTCATGTTGTTTTCACCAACGAAGCGCCCGTTACTTCACCCAAAACAAAGAGCAAGCGCGAAATCCCTGTTCTTGTTCTTCAACCCTATCTGACTTCTTCCTACCATGAGCTCTGGAAGGAAATGATCGTGAATGAGCGATCAGAACGGCTCCATCATTTACCATGTTTTGGCAAAAACGATAACATCGATAACCGGATTTTACGGCAATGGGTTCAGAAACTTGCCGGAGTAAGGATGGAACTCAAGGTTCGCCGATATGAACGACGGCTCAAGGATCTCATCACCGAACAGAAATTGCATGTGGCAGAAAGGTTCTGCTCCTACGAAGACGTCCCGTTCGGCTTGAACCCCGAAGAACTTCCGCCGCCCGAACCGATTCTTACGCACGTTGACTTTGCGCAGAGCGCACCGTGGGAGCAAATTCTTTTCGAGGGGATGATGGAAGCACTTGGATACGCAAAGAACCGGGAACCCATGCTTAAGCTCGCCAAGAATCCCGGTGTTGCACACTTCTCAACACGGAAGAAGAATCCATCAGACAAAGATAGTACTCTCGAATTGGAAGCGATGTTGTTTCATATGAGCGGGTTGCTCTCCGCACCACTTTCCGGATACGACAAAGAGAGCCGCACAAAAGTGAATCTGCTTCGGCGTACTTTTGAAAATCTGCAGCCACCATGCAAGGGTGAAATCCTGCATCCCACAGAATGGAAATTTTTCAGGCTCCGCCCCGAGAATTTTCCCACTATCCGTCTTGCAGGGGCAGCACGAATTCTCGCACGATTCACTAACAAACCCTTGCTCAAATCGATCATTCACCTCCTGAAAGACCAATCACTTTCCACCCGCACGCTGTACAAATCGTTACAAGAAATTTTTATTGTGCCATCAGAAGGTTTTTGGCAGACACATTACCGGTTTGGCACCCGCACAACATCCGCCGTTACAACCCTCATTGGCTCTTCACGTGCCGACGATATCATACTTAATACCGTTATCCCCATATCGCTTCTGTATGCCAGAATTTTTAAGGAAACGCCGTTGCGACGCCGTATCTTCAGACTCCTGGAGGAATGTCCCCCTTCATCCTCCAATGCAATACTGGGTACAATGGAGTCACAACTTTTTCGGAAGAGATTGAGATATGAATCTGCAATGATACAGCAGGGAGCCCTGCAGCTCTATAAATCATATTGTCAGAAAGAACGCTGTGCCGAATGTGTTGTCGGAAAATGATATCCCGTTCGACCATTCTTATCCTTTTCATAACCGGATGAAGGAGATTTGTCTTCTCACGTGAACAGGATATTCAAAAATAATTTGAGATTAAAAACTCCAATATGATGAGATTTCAATACCCCAGCGCACGATCTATTGATTTTAGAAAGGAATCTCCATACCTTGATTTCGGCTTTCCATATTATCTTTCAAGAGAGACTTCGGGGATGAAAAGGCGCGTATTCTCTCACGATAACCGTATACTGTAACATGTGCTGGTCGGAGATGATTGTCTCTAATTTCCCGAGGAGGTATCACATCCTACTCTTGAGGATGTCCGATGATTCGTCGAATCGTTTCTGGGGAGAAGCTCGGCGGACAATCGCAAGAGACTCTTTCACAATCAGGTGACACGATCCCATGTCTGACTCACACGATGCGGAACGATCTCTCTCCAAACCCGGAGCACTCAAGCCGCCCTGGCGCCGGGGATTCTGGAGCCTGATTGCCACCCAATTTCAGGGAGCATTCAGCGATAACGCTCTGAAGAACCTCACCGTTTTCCTGATCATCGGCATGGGTTTAAGCATCGAACGCCGGGATTTTCTCATTTCTTCTATCGAAGCAATCTTTTCCCTCCCATTCATCATTTTCTCAATGTTCGGCGGTTATCTGGCTGATCGCTTTAGCAAACGCTCGGTGATGCTGGGGGTTAAATTCTTCGAAGTAGCGATCATGAGCCTGGCAACGGCCGGTTTGTTGCTCGGGAATATACCCGTTCTTTTGACTGCAATATTCATGATGGGAGTGCACAGCGCTCTGTTTGGTCCGTCGAAGTACGGTGTTCTTCCGGAACTCCTTCCTCAAAAATTACTGTCGTGGGGTAATGGCATCCTGGAGCTCGGCACAATGCTGGCCATTATCACCGGTCTCATCGCAGGAGGATTCCTCGCCGAGGTCTTCCGTTCCAATCATATCTGGTCCGGCTGTATTCTCGTATTGCTGGCCGGCATGGGTATTGCGCTTTGTTGGAACATCACGAGAGTACCGGCAGCGGATCCGGCAAAACCACTCCGGCTCAATCCTTTCGGGGATCTCTTCCGGGAACTTTCCCATATCCGACGGGACCGGGTGCTGTATCTCGCAGTAATTGGCAACACTTATTTCTGGTTCCTCGCCGCACTCTTCAGGGTGAACATCATTCTCTACAGCACAGATGTTCTTCACGCCAGTGAATTGCAGAGCGGTTACCTGTTGGGAGCCATCGCAATTGGCATTGGTCTTGGTAGTCTGGCAGCGGGCTATCTTTCGGGACGCAAGATCGAGTATGGTCTTATCCCCCTCGGATCGGCGGGAATTACAATCTTTGCAATGATGCTCTACCGGGGCGCACTCTCCTACATTTCTGTTTTGACACTCCTTGCTTTGCTTGGATTCTTCAGCGGCTTTTTCCTTGTTCCCATCAACGCCCTCTTGCAGCACCGGCCGGGAAAAGGCCGCAAGGGCGCAGTCCTTGGTGCAGCGAACCTGCTCTCCTTCGTCGGAGTGTTCATCGCCTCGGGAATAATCTACATCTTGCGTCAAGTTGGTCACTTTGATCCACCGACGATCTTCCTCGTCAGTGGGTTCGTGACGATCGCCGGTTCGGTCTATGTTCTCGTGCTGCTTCCCCAGGCACTTCTCCGGTTCCTCCTCTGGCTTTTCACACATTCGGTCTATCGGATCAGGGTCGTGGGCCGCGACAACATACCGGACAAAGGGGGAGCACTCTTCGTATGCAACCACCTCTCATTCGTCGACGGGCTTCTCCTCAGTGCGTCGACGGATCGGCCCGTGCGGTTTATCATGTACAAAGGGATCTATGATTTTCCGCTTGTGAAACCGTTCGCACGAATTCTCAGAGCGATTCCGATCTCGGCACAACTGCGACCGAGGGAAATGCTGCAGGCGCTGCAGGGTGCAAGCGACGCGATCAAACGAGGCGACGTAGTCTGCATTTTCGCCGAAGGTCAGATCACGCGCATCGGACAACTCCTGCCGTTCCGGCGCGGGTTTGTAAGGATCATGAAAGACGTGCACGCTCCGATCATTCCCGTGTGCCTGGATGGCGTCTGGGGAAGCGTGTTCAGTTATGAGCAGGGGCGTTTTTTCTGGAAAGTGCCGCGCCGTCTCGCACAACCTGTTACAGTTACGTATGGTATGCCGATGCCCTCCGATTCCACGCCGCTGCAGGTGCGCCAAGCAGTCCAGGAATTAAGCACCGACGCCTGGCCCATGCGGCGACAGCGAATGAAAATGCTTCACCGATCGTTCATCCAAACTGCACGGCACTTCCCTTTTCGTTTCGCAATGGCAGATCTCCGCGTCAAGAAATTGAGATTCGGAATGGCTCTTACCCGAACGATCTTTCTGGCCAGGCGACTCAGGTCGGTATGGAAGGATCAGGACATGGTCGGAATCCTGCTTCCACCATCCGTCCCCGGAGCGCTTGTTAATCTCGCAGCGTTATTGATGGGTAAAATCCCGGTGAACCTGAACTACACTGCCTCCAACGAGGTCATAGCTTCCTGTGCCAAACAGTGTCAGATTCAGACTGTGATTACTTCGAGAGGGTTTCTGGAACGTGTACCAGTTGCTGTGCCGGGGAAAACTATTCTTCTGGAGGAATTAGCAGATCGACCAAAACGCGCCGAGAAACTTGCCTCGGTTGCGATGACGTGGCTGCTTCCGGCAAGATTGCTTGAACGGGCTGTGGGAAGAGCCCGGCGTGGGGAGTTGGATGACGTCGCAACTATCATCTTTTCGAGCGGCAGTACCGGTGATCCGAAAGGGGTCATGCTTACGCACTATAATATTGCCTCAAATGTTCAGCAGCTTGGCCAGATCTTCGCATTTCGGCGTAAAGATAGATTCCTTGGCATCCTGCCGTTTTTCCATTCGTTCGGCTTCACGGCGACAATAGTAGTTCCTGCTGCACTTGGGGTCGGAGTTGTGTACCATCCGAATCCGTTCGACGCACAAGTGATTGGCGGATTGGTTCGTGACTATGCAGTAACGTTTCTTGTGGCGACGCCAACAATGTTACAAACATATGCCCGCAGATGCGAGCCCGAAGATTTTGGCAGCCTGCAATTTGTGATGGGGGGTGCCGAGAAATTGCCTGAACGCGTGGCTCAGGCATTTGAAGACAGGTTCGGCATCCGGCCGCTGGAAGGATACGGCTGCACTGAATGTTCTCCGGTTGTTACAGTCAATACCCGTGATTTCCGGGCTGCGGGTTTCAGGCAGGTCGGCGCGAAACGTGGCAAGATCGGGCATCCGCTCCCCGGAATTAGTATTCACATTGTCGACCCGGAAACAAAACAGCCGGTGCCGGTCGATCAAAACGGCCTCCTGTTAGTACGAGGCCCCAATGTGATGAAAGGTTACCTGAATCGGGCAGAAAAAACTGCGGAGGTTTTCAGCAACGGATGGTACACTACAGGTGATATTGCATCGATGGACAGTGACGGTTTTGTGCAGATCACCGACCGGCTGAGCCGGTTCAGCAAGATCGGTGGAGAGATGGTACCTCACATCAAAGTTGAAGAGAAGCTTCAGGAGATCGCCGGTGTCCCCGAGCAACTCTTTGCTGTGACCGCGGTCCCCGATTCATCGAAAGGTGAACGATTGATTGTCCTGCACACACTTTCGCAGGCCAAATTCCGGGAGTGTTATGAAAAATTTCAGCAATCGGATCTTCCAAACCTCTGGAAACCCCGCACAGACCAGTTTGCTTACGTGGAATCGCTCCCGTATCTTGGAACCGGAAAACTGGATCTGCGCAGAATCCGTGAGATCGCGATGGAGTTATCAAAGACACTTGAGGTCGGACATGCGTGATGAGCCAAACAATTTTTCATTGTGAAGATTAAGATCACAGAAAGGGCGGGTACGTATGAAGCGGAACATTGTATTTCTTTCGAATATTCTCATTCTCATTGGCCTATATTCTACTATCTGTAGATCCCAAAAGATTGACTGGAAGTGCAATTATGCCGAAGCAAAGCAAGAAGCCTATCTCAATGAAAAATTTCTGCTTCTTTATTTTACAGGAGGTTGGGATCGGTTCCATAGTGGAAGCGATGATCCTCGAACGAAGATGGAGGATGAGGTATGGAACGACACGGCGATCGAGAGGGTTGCCAGGTACTATGTCTGTGTCCGGTTGACATGCAATCCGGGTCGCGTGGACCTTACTACTCCGGTTAAGTATGGCGAATTAGTCTTACACCATCGGATTATTGAATTTCCGACGACGGTGATCACCGATCCTCTGGATAATGAGATCGCCCGGATTGTTGGATTCATGCCAGCCGAGAATGTGGAACAGGTTTTAAATGTTCAGTATCCCCCTCTTTCACGAGTGTATCATGTACTTCAGGAACTGGAGGTGAACCCTGACAATGTCGGTCTGCAGATCGCAGTCGCAACTGCATACGGCAAGGCGGGTTTTCCAGCTCTGAGCAATCAATGCTATGACAAAGTGCTCGATGCCGATACTCTGCGAGCAGATGCCGCACTGTGCGAACAGGTCGATTTCGACAGGGCTCTTAATTATTCGAAACTGAACAACTGGCACGAAGCAATCAGCCTGTTCGAAAAACAACTGGACAAGTACCCGACAAGCAAGAACCGCCCAGATTACTTGTTCTGGTTGATAAAGCTATATGTGCAGACCTCGAATAAAAACACGGCTCAGACATACTTGAATATTCTCGAGAAGGAGTTTCCTGATAGTGAGCAAACCAGAATGGCAAAAACACTCTTTACGAAATGATGCCGGTGGTAATACGACGACGTATCCAATTCCATCTTCTGTTTAATCTTACCTTCATTTAAGCGATTTATGATTTAGACCTTTTTATCCGAATTGCTTCGACCCCGCCGCGCTGATTGGCGTTGACAATGTCAGATTTTCTGCTTACCATCCTTCAACAGATCGGGAGATCCTCTTTCCCTTGTGCCTTCGATGGCATCGCATCAGATGCCTCAACAACTGTCCTTTAGGGTATTGAATCAGGAGTCAGCGTAATCTCCATTACCTGATCTCAGGCCGGAATGCAATGCAGTCGGTCTAAAAGGGATTATCGCTGACCATATCGGCTGTGGATCGTGGGTGGGTCCGGCAATCTGAATCTGCGGAGGGCGTTTCATGATCGGACAAAATACGAATCGGCCAATTCGTGACGATATCACATCCTAAAATAATCGACACAACTGCGGGGAGAGGCAATGAATTACTATGCCTGAACATTGAGATTCTCCATATCCGGGGAAAATCCCGAGACAGCTCTCATCTCAGACCCTTTCTTCTCTCCTTCTTCCACTTTTGCCACAATTCATTCCACTTCACAGATAGTGTCAGGGCTGCTATTCAGCCAACATTTTACAATCCTCTGATTTTGCAAAAATTAGTTTCTCGAAGACATCTCATCATTCCTTTGTGGAAGGAGATACAACCATGCGTATTCTGACGTCGATCCTTTGTATTCTCATGCTGAGCGGCGTGACATCTGCTCAAAAGAAGAAGTTCCTGGTATCTCCCAACCAGGAGGTCATTCCGATGAACAAGGAGTCTGCTGAAAAGATAATGCAACAGTACAATGCTGAACGGAGAAAAAGCATGTTAGCCGGGTGCGTTGGCAAACCCATCTATGGATTTGATCCCGACAGATTCCCGGTAGGCTCATATTATGGATTTTACCATAAGGATGTTTGCGGCGAATGGTTCGTGATTCCTGCAAGCGGGACAATTGACACGTTCTATTTTCAAACGTATGAGAATGTCGGTCCGGCAAGGAGTGTCCCTGGTTCGATGGATTCAACTGTAATATTCAGGATTTTCCAGTCGTTCATTACTCCAACTCATGGACCCGGTATACGCCCCGGACCATACCGGCCTCCGTGTACCTCCTGGGGTTACTGGGTCAACACGAACGACGACGATCAGGGTGTCGCGGCCTTCCGCGAGGATGCAACGGATACGACATGGATTGCCACAAATCTTCTCTTTGGAGATGCGGCTCCTTCATTCCCTCCTTTCGGCGCATCACTCTGGGGATTGCAGGGCTATCCGATTCCTAATATCAAGCCCAACACACTCATCAAAGTTGCGATGGAAGATCTTTCCACACTGAACGTAACTAAAGGTGATGTGATCTTCGTCTCGTTCAAAATTCCGTCGGCGTATCACATTTCAGCCCCGAACGATATCTGGTTTCAGATCTACGCATCTGACAACACTTCACCGTACCCTTCCCGGGATTGGAAATTTTACGAACACGATTCCGGTCCATCCACGTGCGCCGGCATCGACAGAACTCAGATAAAGCGGGGATGGGTACCGCGCGGGCCAAGCGACCCATCCGACACCCTCAACACAACCGCTTACAATATCTGGTATGCAATGAGCCCTAGCGAGAATACCCCGCCGCAGATTTCCGGGGTCGAACGCCTGGACATGACGACATCCAGCGAACCACGGGTTTTCCTTTGCAACATCCTTGATTGCGATGCCGAGAATCCGGGCTTCGCCGGCATTCGACATGCAATGGTAAAGTACAGTCTCGACACGGGCAAAACCTGGATAACGGATTACCTCCAGAACGATGGGAACGATCAATTTGAGTATGCCCTTCCCGGAGTTCAGCCCACCCGAATGGTCTATTACAAAGTGGTTGCCGATGACTCCTCCGGAGCTACGGATTCCTCAGGGATTTATTCATACAAGGTTGTCACCATTGAAGACCCCGGTTGGTACCGAACCGACACAATCTCGACCTGCTTGTCGGGAAAGCTCGGCACCGACAGCCACTCGATTGACACGGCGCAGTGGTTCGTCCCGCCGCGAGGCTATTTGAACCCGAATGGCGTTCCTCACAGCGGTGACGACGGCACAGCGGGGCCATTCAGTATCGGCGATGGCTTTGTCTTCTATGGCGATACAATGCATTATGCCTGGATCGGTGTCAATGGGGCAATGGCTCTTTCCAAAACCTCCGATGATACGATCGACGTTAATTCGACCGGTTTTGCAACAAACGACTGGGATTTTCCTTTCACTCAGCATCATAGTCGTTCGGATACAGTCAACGAGGATTATATGCCTAAAGCGTTCATCGCACCTTTCTGGGCAGACTGGCTGACCAAACAGGATTCCCCGGTGGCTACATTTGGCCACGTCCGTTACAAGGACGACGCGGACAAGTTTGTCGCCGAGTGGGATTCGATCGGTAATTGGAACTCGGAGACCGGATTGGGCATTTTCGATATCGAGATTTTTCGTGTTATCCTTAACAAGACGGATTACTCAATCGAATTTCAATACGACGATGTTGGAATGGGCGGGCTTGACACTCTTGCCCTTGTAGGTATCCAATGCGATTCGAATTACCATCCGATGCCTGCCGGACAGTTTCCTCCCTTTGCCTATTACAACAAAAATACTTATCCCCGATCGACCCGTCTGCACAGCGGACTCTGTATCCGTTATATTCCTGTCATTGGTCTAATGGCAACAGGTGACGGCTGGAACCTCCTATCGGTGGCAGGGGCGTATCAGAATAACAATAGAGAATTTCTCTTCCCGACCGCCATCAGCCAGGCATTTGCATACCAGGGAGGATATGTGGTATCCCCGGTAATGGAAAACGGTCAGGGGTATTGGCTGAAATTCTCGGGACCGCAGACGCAACAGATTATTGGTCGTGCCCTGTCACATATGGATATTCCTGTGAAAACATCCTGGAATCTGGTCGGATCGATTTCTGCACCCGTGCCGATTGCAAACATTACGGCCGATCCTCCCACACACATCGGGCCCGGCTCGGTATTTTACTACTACACAAGCCCAGGCGGGTATCAGGTTGAATCGAGCATCAGACCCGGGGTGGGATACTGGATACGCTCTGACAGCATCGGAACAATGCATCTGTCGGCAAGCAGTGCTCCAAAAACCGGGAGCGTAGTATCTGAATTGAGCGTTCTGAATAAGATTACAATCGCCCAGAAGACAAATGGCTCACAGACATTATATGTCGGCTCCGGTTCGATTGATGCAGATAAATACCAGATGCCCCCACGGGCTCCGGAAGGAATACTCGATGCCCGGTTTGCCTCGAACCGCATGGTCGAGATCTATCCATTGGCACTGGACAAATCGATGAAATACGATTATCCGATCCTGATCAGTGCGACACAATTTCCACTGACAGTTCGCTGGCAGGCGGCCAAAGGAACAGACGAGCAGCACACGCTGACGTTAAAGACCGAGGATGGCAAACTGCTCGCGATGCTGAACGGAACCGGAAAGATCACGTTAAGCGATGCGAGCATAAAGAAACTGATTGTCTCAGTGAATTCCGGAGCGGACCTACCCAAGGTATTCTCGCTGAGCAGGAACTATCCAAACCCGTTCAACCCCACAACGTGGTTTACTGTCGCTGTTCCACGAGTAAGCCAAATGGATGTTAGCGTGTTCGATATCCTCGGACGGAGGATCGCAACGATATGGAACGGTGAACAGACAGCAGGGTATCACACAATGGAATGGGATGGAAGAGACGGCGAAGGGATAGCTGTTCCGTCGGGAATCTATTTCATCAGGGCAAGTGTGCCTACTGAGGAGTTCTCCGCAGTTCAGAAAGTGATGCTGTTGAAATAGTGCGAAATGACAGTTGAGGGATTGGATGATTGACGATTGAGGGATTGGGTGATTGACGATTGAAGGATTGGGTGATTGACGATTGTAGGATTGAATTATTGACGATTGAGGGATTGGATCATTGATGATTGAGGGATTGGATCATTGACGATTGAGGGATTGGATCATTGATGATTTAAGGACCGTTTTGACAATCGTCAATGAAAAAATGATAAAATGCATCAATTAATTTCATGATAGGGCAAACAATCTCACATTACAAGTCCCAAAATTGCCTGCGAGTCCCGGTTTGTGGGACAAGCAGATGCAATTTTGAGGACCCTGACGAATCCGCCGAAGGCGGATGAGGAGGGGACTCTTACATGTTAGGCCAAACCATCTCCCATTACAAAGTAATCGAAAAAATTGGTGAAGTGCCAATTCGACTGGACTTAGTGAGCGAAGCGAAACTAAGTCCATTTGTCGGATTGAGCATCCTGAGGGAGCGTAGCGACCGAAGGAGCTTCCTGTGATCGGGCATACCATCTCTCATTACAAAATTTTAGAAAAGCTGGGCGAAGGCGGGATGGGCGTGGTGTATAAAGCCCATGATCTTGAACTTGACCGTTTCGTAGCAATTAAGGCATTGCCGGACCGGCTCGTTGAACATAACACCGAGCAACAACGATTTTTCCAGGAGGCTAAAGCTGCATCGGCCCTCAATCATCCGCATGTCTGCACGATTCATGATTTCCTGAAATTTGAACATAAACAATTCATCGTCATGGAATATGTGGAGGGCCGGACACTACGAGAGGTGATCCGTATGGAAATGCCCTCCACCGATATCGCAATTGAATATGCAATCCAGATATCCGAAGCACTCGAGGAAGCCCATTCAAAGGGGGTCGTCCACCGGGATATTAAGCCTGATAATATCATGGTAAACACCAAAAACCGGATCAAAGTAATGGATTTTGGCTTAGCAAAGTTGAAGGGTTCACTAAAACTTACGAGGACATCAAGTACTGTCGGCACACTGGCGTATATGGCACCTGAACAAATCCAGGGAGGTGACGTGGATGCCCGGTCGGATATTTTCTCCCTTGGCATCATCTTGTACGAAATGTTATGCGGCCACTCGCCGTTCAAGGGTGAGCATGAGGCCGCATTAATGTATTCCATCTTAAATGAAGAACCGGAATCTGTCGCTAAATATCGCCCTGGACTTCCATCAGAACTTTTGCATATTCTCGACCGCGCTTTGGAAAAAGATCCTGAGGAACGCTATCAATCAGTTCATGACTTATTGATCGATCTTAGGAGATTAAAAAAACAATCCACAAAGGCAACCCGAACAGGTTCGATAAGACAACCTGAAATTCGAGTTACACAGGCGGATGAGACTCCGTCGGATCAGCAGGCACTTCAATCCCCATTAAGCCTTCTTTCCTCATTCAAACATTGGAGAATTTTTGCGATTGCTTCGATCTGTATTCTCGTTGCGGCATTCGTCTATCTCTTCTTAATGAAAAAGACTTTGCCATTGGCTGAATCTCCAACAGAAAAAAAGATGCTGGCAGTTCTACCATTCGAAAATCTCGGTTCGCCGGACCAGGAATATTTTGCGGATGGGATGACAGAAGAAATAACAAGTCGTCTTGCCGGCGTCTCCGGCTTGGGTGTAATAGCACGTTCAAGTGCGAGGCAATACAAAAAAACGGCTAAAACCTTGCAGCAGATCAGCGACGAACTTCATGTTGGTTATATCCTCCAGGGTTCGATACGATATGGGAAATTGCCGGATGGGAGTATGAAGGTCAGAGTAAGTCCGGCACTCGTTAAAGTAAGCGATGGAACCGAAGTGTGGTCCGAGCCGTATGAGGCGACATTTTCCGATGTGTTCAAAATGCAGGCCGACCTCGCGACGCAGGTAGCGAGTGCCATGGGCGTCACCCTCCTCCAGGAGGAGCAGAAGGAGCTTAATGTCCGGCCGACCGATAATGTGGAAGCGTATAACTATTACCTGCATGGCAATGAATACTATGATCGTTCCTACAATGATGAGCCCGACATCAGACTATCAATTCAAATGTTTGAAAGAGCGCTTGCTCTGGATCACGGTTTTGCCCAAGCGTATGCGCGTGTTTCCTTAGCTCACTCGACGATGTATTGGTTCTATTACGACCATTCGCCCCAACGACTCTCAGTTGCAAAACAGATGGCTGACCAAGCGATCAGTCTTAATCCCAGTTTACCCGCCGCACACGTTGCACTCGGCTATTATTACTATTGGGGGAAATTGGATTATGATAACGCACTCAAGGAATTGTCAATTGCACGGAGGAGCGTCGCCAACGACGCCAGTATTCTGTACGCCATAGGTCTGGTTCAAAGGAGGCAAGGAAAATTTGAGCAAGCCGCAAAATCGCTGGCCGAAGCTGCCTCACTTGATCCTCGATCAATGAAACTGTCGATCGATTTGGGGTCAACATACCACTTTCTACGGAATTATCCCGCAGCGGAGCACGAGTTCCAAAGGGCTGTTTCTCTCAATCCAGGGACCGCAACGCCCTACGTCAAACTAGCGAGAACGTACTTGCTGTGGGATGGTGCCACGGACCGGGCGAAGACCACAATGCAGCAGTGTCCACCGGTACACCCATCAGAAGATGCAGATCCGCTTTTGTACACCATCGATATATGCATACTTGATGGAAACTATGCCGGCGCACTTGAACGACTGGAATCCACCTCTTGTCCGCTGGCATTCGATCTGATGAACATCTTTCTACCCAAGTCATTGATTCAAGCAGAGATTTACGGGCTTACCGGGCAGAGAGACAAAAAGCTGGCGGCGTATGATTCGGCGCGCCTGCTAATCGAACATCGATTGGCAATGACTCCTGACGATGCACGTCTTCACACTGCTCTTGGTATCGCCCTGGCGGGCCTTGGGGATTACGATAATGCCGTCCGGGAGGCCAGGGGTGGTGTGGAATTACTCCCGCTCTCTAAGGATGCGTTGAATGGACAGTACCGTATATATGATCTGGCCCGGGTTGAGATGATGGCCGGCAAAGCCGATTCTGCAATAGAGAATATTCAACTTCTTCTGTCACGCCCGGGAGATTTCTCCCCGCAATTCATTCGTCTGGATCCAATTTGGGTATCGCTCCGAAGTAATCCGAAATTTCAAAAAGTGGTGCGGTGGATTAAATAAGAGAGAAATTAATTCGAGAAATATTTATATAAACAAAGAAGTTTCACATGATTGGACGAATGATATCAGACTACGCTCATCCTGCACCCCCTCGCCCGTCCCTCGACTCCGCTCATTCGACTTCGCTCGTTCGACATCGCTCACGACGAGGTCACGACGAGATCGGGACAAGTCCGTTCGACTTGGCTCACGACGAGTGCGGAAAAGAGGGACGTCCGTCATGACTGAGTTGGGGTGAGGGTACAGAAGCTATACAACAAAAGCCATGGTTCACACTAGTCAGAAAAATATATGATCGGACAGACTATTTCTCATTATCGCGCTAGAGAGCACCGGGATGCCCACAAGCGGCACAAGATTCTGGCATAAGTTAAGGCGCACCTGAACGCCGAATCTGCAATCTGAATGCATGGGGTTTCAAATGATAGGACAAAGAATTAGCCATTACAGAATTCTTGAGAAACTTGGCGAGGGCGGGATGGGCGTGGTGTACAAAGCCCATGATACGAGGCTCGACCGCGATGTAGCTCTGAAGTTTCTTCCTCAGTATCTCACCTCCGATCCGACAGAGAAGGAACGCTTTTACCATGAAGCCAGAGCTGCTGCGGCACTGACACATAACAACATCGCTGTTGTTCATGAAATTGGTGAATACGACAATCAGATATTTATTGCGATGGAGTACGTGGAAGGCAAAACGCTGAAGCAGCTTCTGACATCTGAACCCCTCCCCATAAAAAAAGTGCTTGATATTGCCATACAGGTTTGTGAAGGCCTTGCTGCGGCCCATGAGAAAGGGATCGTCCATAGGGATATAAAGTCGGACAATATTATTGTTACAGGGAAGGGACAGCCAAAAATTACTGATTTCGGCCTTGCGAAGGTGAAGGGAGCAACCAAGCTCACAAAGGCCGGATCTACGCTGGGAACTGCTGCGTACATGTCCCCCGAACAGGCGCAAGGGGAAGAGGTGGATCAGAGATCCGACATATTCTCATTTGGTGTAGTGCTTTACGAAATGTTGACCGGCAGACTTCCCTTCCGCGGAGAACATCACGCGGCATTGATCTACTCCATCATCAATGAACAGCCGGCGCCCGTTGCCCGGTTTAATGAAGAAGTTACACCTGAGCTTGAGCACATCGTGATGAAAGCGCTTACAAAGGAAACGGATGAGCGTTACCAGCACGCCGATGACATGCTGGCTGACCTGCGGAGCGAACGCAAGAAACTGGAATACGCTAGATCCGGCTATGTCAGGGCAGGCGAAGCTGCCGCAGCGCAGGCCTCCCAACCACAGCCGGCACCTGCTCCCGGGAAAAAGCGCAGGAAGAGTATTATCCTGAGTGTTGCCGCAATTCTCGCGGTGGTGATCCTTGTCGTAATATTCAACCCTTTCAATTTGAAGATTGGTGTAGAGCAAAACATCGCCTCTCAGAAACCGTCGCTTGCGGTTATCTCCTTTGAAAACATTCCTGATCCGCAGGATAAAGAATATATCGGGGAAATGCTGACCAATCTTCTCATCACCGCACTATTTGAGACGAAGGATCTCAGGGTTATCAGCCGTGAGCGGCTGTACGACATCCAGAAAGCACTGAATGAGGTTGAAACAAAATCAATTTCTCCGGCCTTGGCATCACAGATTGCACGTCGGGCCGGCGTCTCCAGAATGTTGCTCGGAAGTATTTTGCAGATTCAGCCAACCTTAACGGTCACGTACCGTGTAATCGATGTCCAGAACGGAGAGATTTTGAGTACAAAGCGGCTGAGTGGTTACAAGGGTGACGAGTTGTTTGCGTTGGTTGATACACTTGCCCTGATGGTGAAGAACGATTTGAACGTGTCATCTCCAGCAACCGTAGCAAAATCGGCCGGGATAGTCACTACAAATTCCCCTGAGGCATACCGAGCATACATCGAAGGCGTCGAGCTTGTCCGAAAAAATTACTTCACTGAAGCCGCTATCGCCTTCACGAAGGCGATTGACCTGGATAGCGGTTTTGTCATGGCGCACCTTGGACTAGGGGAGCTGGGAGACCTGGGTGAAATTGAGAAGGCGTGGGACCTTCGGCACAACGCTACTGAGAAGGAACAGTTGCGCATTGAGGCTCGACATGCCTCGAGTATTGAAAGAAATCTGGGTAAATCGGCCGAGATATACGAAGAATTGTTAAAGAAATACCCCAAGGAACAGATGGCATACTATCATCTCGTGGATGTGTATGCCTCTGGTTTGTGCAAATATGACAGCGCGATCGCCGTCTGCGAGAGAGGTTTGCGCAGTGATTCATCAGACAAATATATGTGGAATTTCCTCGGGTATTTCTTCGCTGGCCATCAGAGACGTACCGAAGCCTTGCAGGCGATCGACAGATATATACAACTCGCCCCCACCGAGCCCAACCCATACGACAGCAAGGGAGATGTTTTTATGCTGCTGGGAGAGCCAGATTCCAGCGTAGAATGGTGGCATCAGGGACTAGCATTCCGGACAGATTATAGCAGTCCGAAGTTGGCTTTCCAGAGTCTTCTGCAGCGTAATTACACTGCCGCGGTAGATTATCTACAGAAAGCTGGTAATACGGCCGATGAAGCAGGGCGAGAATGGGCAAGGACATGGAAGACAATCGTGTCTGTTCATAAAGGACGATTGGAGAAAGCGAAACAGGAATTTAGTGATAATCTCAAAATACACCTCAGCAACAAAACATTTCATGATCTTGTCTATGACGATCTGCGTGAATTGATACTCCTCACAAATGAGAAAGGCAGCTATCCCGAGATGCTTCAATATGCGATGGAGCGGTCAGAGGAACTGAAAAGGCAGAATCGGTTGGCTCCCTTTTATGGACAGTACGAGCTTGCTTGGGCTCTCCTCAAGAACGGGAGGAGAGAAGAATCCTCTAGTCTGATGAATGAATTATCCAAGCTGCAGCGACCCGGGTTACCGGTGCGACAGGCAACGTACGAATACTTCGCTGGTCTTTTCGCACTTGAGCAGGGAGAGATTAACACAGCCATTGATCGGTTCAATCGAGCCTTCGGCACACTTGTTCCCAACCATGCGCCGCAGTATGAATATGCGGTGATGCTCCTTAAATCTGGGCGTATTGATGATGCTGAGAGAGAATTCAACCGGATGACGTGGTGGTCTCCAATCGGGTCGATAAACTCTTCCATCGAGCCAGGTTATTCGCTCATGACTCTTTACTGGCCCATCGCCGCCGTCAAAGCTCGCTACTGGCTTGGTGTGGCTTATGAGCGGCAAGGCAAGAACGATCAGGCAGTGAAGGAATTCGAAACATTTCTCGATATCTGGAAAGATGCCGATTTCAAATCGCCTGAAATGCAGGATGCAAAGGCGAGGCTCAGTAAGCTGAAGGGAATGACAGGGAAATGAACGGAAAGACCGTTGTACACGACCCTCACCCTGTAATCCCTCTCCCGTCGTTCGACTTCGCTCACGACATGCACGGGAGAGGGGGACATTAGTCATGACTTAGCTGGGGTGAGGGTTACAAAGGAAAGATAGCGGCAACCACGAATATAAGCAATCATATAAATTTATGACGGGTCAAAATATTTCCCATTACAAGATTCTCGAAAAGCTCGGCGAAGGCGGCATGGGGGTGGTTTATAAAGCCCATGACACGACTCTTGACCGTACCGTAGCCTTGAAATTTCTCCCGGCTCATCTTGCTTCATCAGAGCAGGATAAAATGCGCTTCATCCAGGAAGCTAAGGCGGCTTCTGCCTTGAATCATCCTAACATCTGCACCATCCATGCCATCGAAGAATGCGATGAGAGGCTATTCATCGTGATGGAATATATCGATGGACAAACATTGAGAGATATGCCTGCTGCAGCTCAGGCCTCCCCTGTATCACTGAACAGAAAGCTCGATATCGGCATTCAGATCGCTGATGGCCTGGCTGCTGCCCATGAAAAGGGGATAGTCCATCGCGACATCAAGCCCGAGAACATCATGATCCGCCGTGACGGTATCGTATTGATTATGGACTTCGGACTTGCCAAACTGCGCGAGAGAAGCAGTAAGAGTGGGGCCCGACTGACAAAAGAAGGGAGCACTGTCGGCACGGCTGGCTACATGTCACCCGAACAGGTGCAAGGACAGGACGTCGATCACCGCTCGGATATTTTCTCCTTCGGAGTACTTCTGTATGAACTGTTCACAGGTGAGCTTCCCTTCAAGGGTGTGCATGAGACCGCCCTGATGTACGAGATTGTCAACGTCGACGCGCAGCCAATGTCAGCCATCAAACCGGAGATCGATCCCAACCTTGAAGCGATCGTCCTGGACTGTCTTGAAAAAGACCCGAAAGAGCGGTGCCAGTCGGTGGCGGAAGTAGGGAGAAGCTTGCGGAGAGTAAAACGGGAATCGAGCCGATCGCGCGTAAGCAGGGTTAGTTCGGTGCAGCACTGGAGCCAAACATCCGGCGGAATACAAGCATCTGTTTCTCCCACTCGAGCGGGAAAGGGCCTGATCCGTTGGGGAATTACCATTATTTCGATAGCTGTCGCGATTATCAGCACGTTCCTCTTGTTAAAACACGGTGAGCGGGGAATCCTACCTACGTTTCGTTCGGAGATTATGCTTTCCCAGAACGTAGAAATGCTGGAGCAGGGCGATCCCTTAATGGCGATTTCTCCGGACGGGGGAACGCTTGTATATGTCGGGAGCGACGAAGGGAAACGACACATGTATTTGCGGAAGCTGAATCAATTCCAAACGACCATGCTTGAGGGCACAGAGGGTTGCACAATGCCATTCTTCTCACCGGACGGGAAATGGATTGGATTCTTGGCGGACAAGAAAATCAAGAAGCTCCTCCTTGCCGGAGGATCGATTGAGACTATCTGTGACGCATCGAACTTGACTGGATTCGGTGGAGCAACATGGGGGAGTGGAAACTCGATTATATTTTCTTCATGCCTAAGGGATAGCTCTCGCTGGCATCTCTACTCCGTCTCAGCTCAAGGTGGTATTCCAAAGGAACTACGCGTTCCCAAAACGGAACAGAGAGGAGATTTGGTCCTTCCGGAATGGTTGCCGGATAACAAGGGTGTCATCATTACGGACGCCGAGACCAACACGAGTGGAAATCTGGTGTTGTATGATCCGGGACACGATGAGATTCGTACCCTGATGCGTGGTGTTGCGAGCGGACACTATGCGGATGGATATTTATTCTTCACTCGTCAGAAAGTTATTAATGCGATTCCCTTCGATCTAAAGAGTCTGACGATTTCGGGAGAAGAAATTCAATGCATACCGGATGCAAGAATGGCCTCGGTATACACTGCCCAGTACGTCGTGGCGATCAATGGCCTGCTCGCTTACCTACCCTCCGATCGATCCACAGAGATAACACGCGGAAATCTCGTTTGGGTAGAAAGAAATGGGAAGGTAGTGGAAAGCCACTTCCCCCCGGGCGCATACGTTGACATCAATCTTTCTCCAGATGGAAAGAAAATCGCGCTGTCGATCCAGGGCACCACCGAACAAGAACAGGACGTCTGGGTTTGTGACATCGCACGGTCAACTAATTTACGGTTGTCGTACAGCGACAAATGGGATGGCGCACCAGTCTGGACACGGGATGGAATGAAGATTATCTACGCGACCAATCGTGATACAATGAATGCTCTGGTTCTCCGAAACGCAGACGCGAGTGGCGAACCTGTCGTGCTGGATTGTGATGCACCTGAGTACCCGCATTCAGTTACTCCCGATGGTCAATTCCTTGCCTACCTACATCGCTCGGCACCTATGAACATCTGGATATGTCCATTGAACGGAAAGGGAAAGTCCTATTCATTGCACAGCTCGCCGTTCAATGAATGGAATCCGCAATTCTCTTCCGATGGCCATTGGATCTCCTATCAATCAGATGAGTCCGGCGAATCTGAGATCTATGTCACGCCATTCCCCGGACCAACCGGTAAAGTCCGCATTTCTACAGACGGAGGCACCCAGCCGCGTTGGTCGCGTAATGGCAAGGAACTCTTTTACCGGAACGGTCGCAAGATGATGGTTGTGAAAGTCGTCACGACACCGTCGTTTAGTGCAGGTGAGCCGACGATGTTGTTCGAGGGAGACTACGACACGCCAGGAGGCGTGACGCAGTACGACGTATCGCCCGATGGACAACGATTTTTGATGATCAGGGGTTCCGAACGAAAACCTGCACAGAAGATCAACTTGGTGCTAAACTGGAAGGAAGAATTGAAGGACAAATGAGAGTGATGGAAAGGTCGTCGGAGGCGCCTAAAAGGTAGAATCATCATGATAGATAACGCGGTATCACAGCATAAAATCCTCGCCAAGCTCGGCGAAGTGCCAATTCGACTGGACTTAGTGAGCGGAGCGAAATTAAGTCCATTTGTCGGATTGAGCATCCTGAGGGAGCGCAGCGACCGAAGGAGCTTCCTGTGATCGGGCAAACCATCTCTCATTACAAAATCTTAGAGAAGCTGGGTGAAGGCGGGATGGGCATTGTCTACAAAGCCCACGACACCTCACTTGACCGCGACGTCGCTCTCAAATTTCTCCCCCACGATCTGACCACTTCGGACGAGGAACGTACGCGTTTTATCCACGAAGCCAAAGCTGCCTCTGCCCTCGATCACCCCAATATCTGTACGATCTACGAAGTGGCAGAGACACCCGACGGACGGCTCTTCATTGCAATGGGTTACTACGAA
The DNA here is from genome assembly GCA_033852415.1 of Bacteroidota bacterium. Classification (GTDB taxonomy): domain Bacteria; phylum Bacteroidota; class Ignavibacteria; order UBA10030; family SZUA-254; genus DATKPE01. The sequence goes on along the minus strand of JAWOMQ010000048.1, from coordinate 3,267 downwards.
GGTGAATCTCTGACGAAAAAGATCCAAAAGGGACGTCTGAAAGTGGAGGAGGCTGTTGGTATCGCCATCCAGGTAGCAGAAGGTTTACAGGCAGCCCACAACCGGGGGATTGTACACAGAGATATCAAAAGCGGGAATATCATAGCAACCAACGAGGGACAGGTAAAGATCCTGGATTTTGGGCTAGCGCATAAGAGTGGATTATCGAGATTGACGCGGACGGGGACAACAGTCGGTACCGCACCGTACATGTCACCGGAGCAGGCCAAAGGAGAAAGAGTCGATCATCGAAGCGATCTCTGGTCGTTGGGAATTGTGCTGTATGAGATGGTTACGGGGAGATTGCCATTCAGAGGAGAGCACGAGGCAGCGATTCTCTATTCCGTCGTCAATGAGGAACCCCTGCCGCTGGAAGTTTCCCTCCCTGATGCATCTCCCGATTTGATTCATTTCATCCGCAGGGCCCTGGAGAAGGACGCTGCGGAGAGGTATCAGAGTGCCGCCGACATGCTCATAGATCTTAGAAGACTGAAGAAAGAGACATCAAGAACAGGTTTTCAGCCGGTAAGACGTACAAGCTGGAGGGCAGGCAATCACAAGACTAGAGCTCTGGCCGCAGCAGGAATGATCGTCGTGCTGATCATCGCTGGTTATCTCTTACTCATGAGAAAAGGACCAGAAATAAATCCCGATTATGTTATGCGCTGGATGAATCTGCCGTTCAATACCATCGACGTTGGACTTGCAATCACGCGGGATGGCAAATGGGTCATCTTCGGAGCGAAAGATGATAACGGGCGATGGGATCTATATGTCGCAAGTATAAAACTTGGCGAACCGAGGCGAGTTACTCAGGATTCCAGTGATGGGGTGCTCTGTCCGGATCTCTCGCCGGATGGTACAACGATTGTCTACAATCAGATTTCAGGTACGACCTTTAATATCTGCACCGTTTCATTTAATGGAGGGATAGCCACCAAGATCGGCGTCGGCAATGAACCTGCATGGTCTCCCGACGGGAAGCGGATAGGCTATGTCCTCGATCCAACAGAACTTGGTACCAACCCATATCAACCATCTGAAAGAGCCAAAGGGAAAAGTGGTAACGGCGAATTCTGGACGATGAATCCGGATGGTTCCGGAAACACGCTGGAATTCGTTGATTCTGTCGCCGCGAAGAGTTACTCGAACGTCTGGTTTTCATGGTCGCCTGACGGCAGGTCTGTCGCATGGTCCCATAGGTCGCGCCGAAATAATCAGGAATCTGGTGAAATAATCATCCATGATCTCAACTCCCATTCTGAGCGTACTGTTGTTCCTAAAGGTCTTTCAATATCTCTCCTTTCCTGGACCCCAAATGATCAGCTCATTTATTCTGCCCGTCTTAGCCAGTCAAGCAATGAAAGGAGCCTTTGGATGGTGGCCGTTACCGGAGGCGTGCCTGTTCGGATAACCAGAGGGTTGGCAAATACCGGCTCCCCAAAGTTGTCGGCGGACGGCAAGACGCTCATCTTTCTCCTGTATAAAGATGTGGGACATCTCTGGCTTGCGAAAACGGATGGTCCGGGAGAGAGAACGGAGGTCAAGGTTAACGGCGAGCCTTATTTCATCTGTCCGAGCATATCCCCCGACGGGAAGTATATCACAGTCGTTGTTCCTGCTTTTGGGGGAGCGATAGATGACCAGGTGTGGATTTTCAGACGCGATGGCACAAACATGCATCAGATAACAACAGGCAACGATTACCACTGGTGGCCAACCTGGTCACTCGACGGTAAGAAGATATTCTACTATGCCCGCGGATTCTATGACGAGTATAAATCCTTCAAGGTATATGCCGTAAACGTACCAAAGATCGATGCTCCCCGGTTCTTATCATCAGGTGATGCCGCATCATGGGCTGATTCCGTTAGCTTGCTGGTAAGAGATCAGGACAAGATGTGGCGAACTTTTGTCGACGGTCGACCCCGACAAAAGTTTTCTGAAGATTCCATCTGGGCTCAGATGTTCGGTGGAGGCAAGTATGTGATCTTTCTGGACATGCATCAGCGTGCACTTCTGGAAAATGGCCATGAATCGAACTACGTGTGCCGGATTGAGGACTGGAATGGGAGCGGCGCGGCGAATGCCCGGGCAATTCCTGCGAATAACGCAGTGTGTTTTGATCAATTGTATGTCATGGAGGGATCAGATATTTATCGTGTCTCTCTCCCCGATTTGAAGATGGTAAAACTGGAGATGAATTTGAAGGATAGGGATGCAGTATGGTCCGGCGTGAGTACTACGAGAGACGGTAAGGAAATGGTCTATTCCTCACTGGAATCAGTCAATAAAATCGGTGTCATTCAAGATCTGTTCAAATAACCACATGATCGGCCAAATTCCAAAACTCCCCACGATCCCGACTTGTCGGGAGAGTGGATGGAGTTTTGAGAATCCCGCTGTTCTCTTCAGCGGGACCCAAAGGAGTTCTGTGTGATCGGACAGACTATTTCTCATTACAAAATCTTAGAGAAGCTGGGTGAAGGCGGGATGGGCATTGTCTACAAAGCCCACGACACCTCACTTGACCGCGACGTCGCTCTCAAATTTCTCCCCCACGATCTCACCACTTCGGACGAGGAACGTACCCGCTTTATTCACGAAGCCAAGGCTGCCTCCTCCCTCGATCATCCTAACATCTGCACGATTCACGAAGTTGGTGAGACACCCGATGGCCAGATGTTTATCGCCATGGGATATTATGAAGGAGAATCCCTCACTAAGAAGATCCAGAAGGGTCGTGTGAGGATGGATGAGGCGGTTGGCATTGCTCTCCACGTCGCCGAAGGCCTGCATGCAGCCCACGAAAAAGGAATTGTCCATCGGGATATCAAGAGCGGGAACATCCTCGTTACTGATAAGGGTCAGGTAAAGATTCTGGATTTCGGCCTGGCATATAAGAGCGGGCTATCCAGACTTACCCGAACCGGTACGACAGTGGGCACCGCATCGTACATGTCGCCTGAACAGGCGATGGGTGACAAGGTCGATCAAAGAAGCGATCTCTGGTCATTAGGCGTAGTGTTGTATGAAATGGTCACAGGAAGACTACCATTTCGTGGGGAGCATGAGGCTGCTATTTTATACTCTGTAGTACATGAACAACCTCAACCTATCGAAGCGGCGATATCCGATGTATCACCAGAACTGATTCACATCATCAACAGGGCTTTGGAGAAGGACCCGGCTGAGCGCTATAAGACAGCCGAGGACATGCTGATTGAC
>JAWOMQ010000115.1:0-28694 GCA_033852415.1 Bacteroidota bacterium | reverse complement strand
CCACGATATCCTTGAACACAACGGACAGCTGTGTATTGTCATGGAGTTTGTGGACGGGGAAACACTTCGCGGACGCCTCTGTCATTATCGTAGAGGCGAGGGACTCCCGTTACGACAGGCTCTGGATTGGGCAATTCAGATTGCTACCGGTTTGAAAGCTGCACATGAGAGAAAGATTATACATCGGGATATCAAGCCGGAGAACATCATCGTCACGAAGGACGGTCTTCTCAAAATCATGGATTTCGGGATCGCCCAATTCAGCGAACCGTCCAAGGATCAGGAGATCCCCGCATCCGTCATCCCGGGTACTGTCGCCTACATGTCGCCCGAACAAGTTCAAGGGATCGGGGCTGACACGCGCACTGACATATGGTCCCTCGGGGTGGTCGTTTACGAGATGCTGACTGGTGAGCTTCCGTTCAAAGCCGAGCATATCGCGGCATTGGAATATCTTATTCTTAACCAGGATCCGCTGCCGCCAATTTCCCATGACCGCCGGATTCCTCAGGCGCTAGATTCATGCGTCATGCGGATGCTTGAGAAGGACCGGGAACGACGCATTTTATCGTGCAATGAGGTTCTCAAAGCTGTGGGCCCGATAGCAGGCGACCTGGAATATAGTGAGATGTCGAAGGAAAAGAAGTCAATTGCACTCCTTCCTTTTCAGAACATCAGCCCGGACCGCGAGGGTGACTATTTCAGTGATGGTCTTACCGAAGAGCTGATCCACAATTTGTCGCGCCTCCAGGACATCCGGGTCGTTTCACGAACGAGTATTATGCAATACAAGAACACCCGAAAGAATCTAAGCACCATAGGCCAGGAGCTCGGTGTCGGATACATACTCGAAGGGAGTATTCGGAAATTTAACGATGATCTGCGGATCACAGTCCAGCTTGTGGATGTCAAGACGGACACTCAGCTCTGGGCAGAGAAATATCGGGGCAACCTTTCCGATATTTTTGATATTCAGGAGGAGGTGTCAAGGGAGATCGTGAGTGCATTGACGGTCAAGTTATCGCCGGCCGAGAAGCACACTCTCATCAGACGGTTCACAGAAAACCCTGAGGCGTTCGATTACAATCTGCGCGCACGTGAAGCGTTGTACCGTATGACAAAGCAGGACCTCAAATCGGCGATTCAGCTCTTTAACCGCGCACTCGAGCTGGACAATCACTACGCCCTGGCATACGCGGGATTGGGCCAGGTGTATGCTGATCTCTACTTTTCCTTCGAACGGAAGGACGCATACCTAGACAAAGCGATCGATGCATGCCTCAAAGCTCTCAGCTATGATGAGACGTTGGCTGAAGCATATGCTGCCCTGGGACTGGCGTACTTCGACAAGAAGATGCTCGACGAATCTCTCGCCGCCGTCCGCAAAGCCATCGAACTTAATCCGAAGAGTTTTATGGCATACTGGATTCTTGGCAGAATTTACCACACGACCGATCGGGATCGTGAAGCAATTGAGCCGTATCAGAAAGTCGTCGCACTGAATCCCGATTTCTATGCTGTGCACATGGATCTCCGGACAGTATACGAACGGCTCGGCGATGTGGAGCATTACGAGGAGGCGGTACGGAATGAGCTTCAAGTGTATCCAAAATACCTGGCAAGGTTTCCCGAAGACCCTCGCGCACATATTTTTTACGCGGTCGCTCTCGCGCGATCGAAGCAGTGCGAGCATGCCAAGGCCGAAGCAGCAAAGGCGATTGAACTGAATCCATACGATCCCTTGATGCTTTACAATTCAGCGTGCTTTTACGCTCAAATCGGGGAGAAGGAGCTTGCCATCACGACACTCAAGAATTCAATAGAGGCAGGTCTTGAAAATTTTGATTGGATCAAGCGAGATCCTGATTTGGAAGGCATCCGGGATGATCCTCGTTATGGTGATCTGATCAAAAATAAAAAATGAAACCTTCTCAGTTGTTGATTTCATAGTGATCTGACCTCTGATTTAAAAATTTTCTGTAGTTTGACAACTTTGGATTTTCTGGGTACCTTTGTAGCATCAGGGAGTTAATCTGCTCACCGATCGCCCGTTCTTTTCCTATTTCATTTTTGCTGTCGTGAACAGTGAGCTGTTTATCTACGAGTTTAGTAGAACAGTATATGATAGGACAGACCATATCTCACTATAAGATCCTTGAGAAATTAGGCGAAGGTGGGATGGGTGTGGTGTATAAGGCACATGACACCACGCTCGACCGCGACGTCGCACTGAAATTCCTTCCCCATGATCTTACAACCTCGGACGAAGAACGCACCCGTTTCATCCACGAAGCCAAGGCAGCCTCGGCACTCGACCATCCCAATGTTTGCACAGTCTATGAGGTTGGCCAGACTCCCGATGGTCAGATGTTCATCGCAATGGGTTACTATGAGGGTGATTCCCTTACCAGGAAGCTCCGCAAGGCTCCACTGAAGGTCGAGGAAGCTGTCGGAATTGCAATTCAAATCGCCGAAGGCTTGCAGGCCGCACATGAACACGACATCGTCCACAGGGATGTCAAGAGCGGGAACATCATTGTCACGGACAAAGGCCAAGTGAAGATCCTGGATTTCGGACTTGCACATAAAAGCGGATTGTCCCGGCTGACCCGGACCGGATCAACAGTCGGAACGGCAGCATATATGTCGCCCGAGCAGGCCCGCGGGGAAAAAATTGACCGGCGGAGTGATCTCTGGTCATTAGGGGTCGTGCTCTACGAAATGGTTTCGGGGAAACTGCCGTTCCGGGGCGACCATGAAATGGCGATTCTCTATTCAGTCGTCAATGAAGCGCCTCAACCGATTGAAATGGCAATATCAGATGCCTCGCCTGAACTGATTCATGTCATCCACCGTGCGCTGGAGAAAGACCCCGCCGAAAGGTACCAGTCCGCTGCAGACATGCTGATCGATCTGAAGAGATTGAGGAAGGAGACCTCAAGAACCGGCTTCAAACCTGTAGGGACAGGGGTACGGATGCCAGTTCGGCGGAGAAAAAAGATGCTTCTGATGCTCGGAGCCGTTCTGGTGGTTTGCGTGCCGCTCATCGTGATATGGCTTTTTTCAAACCGTTCAGTGACAATTAATCCAGAGTGGAAGATTGTTCCACTTCAGATTCCCCTCAAGGGTGTAGGATATCCCGGCATCTCCGGAAGCGGGGACTGGATCGTCTTTGAAGCAACGGATAACAAAGGTACATCGGGTTTATACATCATGAACACCATCCACGGTGGTCCCCGCCTCGTGACGGAGATCAGGAATGCTTATTATGTCGATGTATCTGCAGACGGTGGTCTGGTGTCGTTCAACCTCTATAATGAGAAAACAGAAAATAATGAAGGGTATATCGTTTATACAAATGGCGGGACACCTCAGCAAATTATACCCTGCTGCAGCATTATATCACGCTTCAGCCCTGACGGAAAACGGATCGGGTATATTCTGGGGCTTTACCAACGCTATAACCCCACACCCTCGGGTAAAACCGAATTCTGGAGTATTGGAGTTGATGGAACAGATCGCCGCAGGGAGTTTGTAGATTCGTTAAGCCACCCCGACGAGGGTTCTGTATGCTTTTCGTATTCACCGGATGGAAGGAAAATTGCCTGGCTGAGGTCTTTTACGGTTCAGATTGTTGAAATTATTATCCATGATCTCGGGACAGGGAAGGAGCGCCAGATTACATTCGATAAAAAATATATTGACGAGCTGGTCTGGACCCATGGGAATCAGATTCTCTACACCACCAATAAAGGTGGCAACCGAAACATCTGGATGGTGTCCGCCGATGGAGGGAATCCGGTCCAGATCACGAAAGCGATAGGGGAAGCTAGCGCGGTGAGGGCCTCGGCTGATGGTCAGAAAGTTATTTATCAACAGCAGGACGTTTTCTCCGATTTCTGGGTGGTCGACGTTGCTACAAACCGTTCACGCCAGATCACGTTTACTGAAGAAAATCAATATTCCCCCAAATTTTCACCTGATGGGCGACATATTGCTTTTGTTGTTGGAGCACCGGGTGATGCCGTTAACAAGGCCATGGACAACGGTGTTAATGCAAACCCTTCCCACCTCTTTCTTATGGACAGCGGGGGCAACAACCGGAGACAATTGTCCTTCGGCGATGAGGTTGTCTCCCATGTCACCTGGTCCCCGGACGGTAAATGGATCGCGTATAGTTCTCGGAAGGTGTCGGAACCTGTCGATTCGTTTCGTACGTATATCACTGATCCTTCCTATCCTGGCACATCAAGATATGTCGCACGTGGAGTTCCTCGGAGATTCCTCGACTCAGCCAGAATTGAGGTTTTGGTCGGCGACATGGTGTATTTGGTTCCTCTCGAAGGGGGTGCCCCGATAAAGGTATACGATGATTCGACATATGCCATCATGATCCAGGGCGGGAAATATATTCTGTTTCATGACCGTCATAAGGGGAAAGATCTCGGTGTGTGGATCGTGGATGGCACGAAATCCCGAGAGGAACAGCGGCAAACTGCAAGATTACTCCCCTGGCATTCCCACAATCTCCAACTATCGGGAGACCAGAAGACTCTCTATTCACATAGAGGCACTGCAGAACTTTGGCGTATGACACTTCCGGACGGAAGGGAAGAACATATCAATGCGGATTTCCTTGGGGTGGAGAATTTCTACGACTTTAGTCCGAGTTGGGATGGAACGAAAATGATTATTATCAAGCGTAGGTCAGAACAAAAGATTGTCATGATTGAGAATCTGTTTAAGTAACTGATGACGTCGGTAACTCATGATTGTTTTTATGAATATATGAATACGTCAATCGTATGATCGGTCAGGCAGTTTCGCACTATACGATCCTTGAAAAATTAGGCGAAGGTGGGATGGGTGTGGTCTATAAAGCTCACGACACTACGCTCGACCGCGACGTCGCACTGAAATTCCTTCCGGCAGATTTGATCAAGGATCCCGGGACGAAAGATCGTTTTATCCATGAGGCAAAAGCTGCGTCGGCAATTGATCATCTCAACATTTGCACGGTCTATGAAATCGGCCAGACGGACCAAGACCGGCTCTTTATTGCCATGGCCTGTTACGAAGGTGATATCCTCAAAAAGAAAATTGACCAGGGACCAGTTCAGGTGGATAAGGCGATTGAGATCGCCGTTCAGGTCGCGCAGGGTTTGTCGAAAGCGCATGAGAAAGGGATTGTCCACCGTGATGTCAAGCCCGCGAACATCCTGATCACAACCGAAGGCGTGGTGAAAATCCTCGATTTCGGCCTGGCAAAGCTCCGTGGGATGTCCAAAGTCACGAAGACCGGTTCGACGGTCGGCACCGCCCCCTATATGTCACCTGAACAGGCGAAGGGGGAAGTCGTCGATCATCGCACAGACATCTGGTCGCTGGGTGTTGTGTTGTATGAAATGATTACGGGGCAACTCCCCTTCAAGGGGGAATATGAACAGGCCATTACCTACCAGATTGTGAATGCAACGCCGGCGCCTGTCACAGGTATACGGACGGGAATTCCGGCCGAGCTGGAACGGATAATAACGAAATGCCTCTCGAAGGATCCGGCAGAGAGGTACCAGACAGGACTGGACCTCATTGCCGACCTAAAACACCTCCAAAGGACGACAGGCCAGTCTATTCGTGTGCGGCCTGAGCAAAGGGGAAAGACCTTTGCAAAGAAAAAGACGTGGTTAGCATCGGCGGCTTTCGTCATTGTCTGTGTTGGACTTGCCATTTTGTTCAACCCCTTCTCCAAGGAGCCCGAGCGGGGCCGAAAATCCATAGCAGTCCTTCCCTTTAAGAACCTTAGCGATAGCAAAGAGGACGAGTATTTCAGCGATGGTCTTACCGAGGATATTATTACACAACTCTCGAAGATCAGCGGAATAGAAAAAGTGATCGCACGAACTTCTGTGATGCGTTATAAAGTAACGGAAAAGGGCATCCGTGAGATAGCTAAAGAACTTGACGTGGCGACAGTGCTGGAAGGGAGCGTCCGCCGGTCTGGTAATCAGGTTCGTATTGTCGCACAGCTCATCGATGCGGGGAGCGAGGGCCACATCTGGGCCGATACATACGACAAGGAAATGTCACAAATCTTCGCAATCCAGAGTGATGTCGCCCAACAAATCGCCGCCGTACTGAAGGCCAAACTTCTTCCTTCAGAAAAGGAAGTCATTGAGAGACCGCCAACCAAGAACCTGACCGCCTACGACTATTATCTCAAAGGGCGTCAATATTATTACCGTTACGACCCGCAGGATAATGAGATAGCAATAGGATTTTTCAGGAAGGCGCTTGGTCTCGATACGAATTATGTGCTTGCACTTGCGGGTCTCGCTGATGCGTATGCTCAGCGGCGTGGGCAGTATGGAATGAGCGATGAATGGCTCGACTCTTCTATCGCAATCGCAACCAAAGCAATACAGCTTGACCCCAAAAGTGCAGAGGCGTATAAAGCGTTGGGTTTGGTCTATGAATATAGGGGATTCTTGCATAAAGCTCTCGAAGCTAACCGCAAAGCTCTGGAAATTAATCCCAATTACACGCCGGCTATCGGTAACATTGGCGATGAATTAGCACTTATGGGGGATATTGCTGGAGGAATAGAGTGGCAGAAGAAAGCTCGTACGATCGACCCCACCAAGCCAATTAGCTACGCTCAAATCGCACTCTACTACAGTGCGCTTGCAGATGATGCCAAAACCGATCAATATTTTAAACGAGCCATAGATCTCCAGCCTGATAACCCCGCATTCGCGTATGTCAGGATGTGGAATTGGTATCTCATGCAGAATCGTTTTCAGGAGGCAGAAAACGATAATGAGAAAATATATTCCTTGAATCATGACACTGCAGGTTATGAGGACAGAGATTGCTGGGTATCGCTGTGTACTGGTAATTTTGTGCGGGCAAAGGAGATGGCGGAAAAATGTGCTGTGAGGGGAGATTCCGCAAATTTAGCTCGTGTTTTTTGGAAAGAGGGGAGGAAGGAAATCGCCCGAAAAATATTTAACGCCGAAATTGATGCTTGTCGAAAATCGATCGAACAGGGTAATGAGAATAATGGGTATTTGATTGCCATAAGCAGCATGTATGCAGTACAAGAGGAAAGGTCCCAGGCATTACTCTGGCTCCGCAAGGCAATTGATGGAGGATGGTGCTGGTACCGGGCAGCAATGTTCGATTTCGACCTGGCCAGCATCCGCGATGATCCGCAGTTCAGGCAAATGATGGCGGAGGTGAAAGCGAATGTCGAGAAACAACGGCAACGTCTTGCGGAAATGGAGAAGGAGGTGAACCAGTGATCGGACAGACGATATCCCACTACCACATTCTTGAAAAACTCGGCGAAGGAGGCATGGGTGTAGTGTATAAGGCCGAAGACACCAAGCTCAGGCGCACCGTCGCGCTCAAATTTCTTCCAAAAGGATTGGAAGCCCACGAGTCGGAGCGTGCCCGTTTTCTGCAGGAAGCACAGGCTGCCAGCGCACTAAATCATCCTAACATTTGTACGATCCACGATCTGCAGGAGTATGAAGGGCAACAATTTATTGTCATGGAATATGTGGAGGGGAAAACACTAAGGCAATTGGTTCCCATATCGAAGATCGAGGATGCAATCAATTACGCGGTGCAGATCGGCGAAGCACTCCACGAGGCCCATAGTCATGGCATCGTCCACAGAGATATAAAGCCCGAGAACATCATGATCAATACAAAGAACCAGATCAAGGTCATGGATTTCGGGCTCGCAAAACTCAAGGGCTCATTACGACTCACCAAAACATCTTCCACGGTCGGCACACTTGCCTACATGGCACCGGAACATATCGAAGGCGGTGAGGTGGATGCCCGGGGGGACATATTCTCATTTGGGATTGTTCTGTATGAGATGCTGTCCGGGCACCTACCTTTTCGTGGCGAACATGAAGCCGCGATGATGTATTCTATCGTCAATGAAAGTCCGGAACCAATCCAAAAATATAAACCCGAGCTGTCCCCGGAATTGCTTCACATACTCAACAGGGCGTTAGAAAAAGATCCGGAAGATCGTTATCAGACGGTCCACGACATGGTGATCGATTTACGGAGAGTGAAGAAAGAAACCTCAAGAGTTTCCCGAATCCATGCTACACAGCCGGTTGAAGAGGGAAGGAGAGAATCTGCCGTTGAATCACAGCCTGCATTAGAGGTGAGAGAAAAAAAGATACCTCGAAGAGTTGTTTTGCCGATACTCGGGACCGCAGTGATTCTTGTCGTCCTTGTTTTATATTTTACCCTGCTGCGAACGCCCAAAGCAGAACTCAATTCTGATATGAAATTTCGTACGCTCCAGCTTTCCTTTTCTCAGATATCATACCCCAGTCTTTCGGCAGACGGCAACTGGATTGCGTTTCCCGCTGCGGACGCCGATGGTAAATGGGATGTTTATTATATGAACGTCGCCGTTGGCGACCCCCGCCGGATAACATTCGATTCCAGTTCGAATCCGGATGGAAATGCAAGCGCTGACATCTCGCCTGATGGAGGTTCGATTGCGTACTGCCGGTATAATCCAGGAATCAGATGGTATGATACATACGTCATTCCATCGATCGGAGGGCGAAGTAAAAAAATTGGAGAAAACAGTATCGGAGCACGGTGGCGTCGCGACGGGAGCAGAATTGGATTCTTCCAGGGCACAGGAGTAAGAATGGCAATCTGGAGTGTGAAGCCCGATGGCAGCGATGCACGTATGGAGATTCCAGGCATAAACTTCAAGAGTGCTAGGGGCCGCATTGCGTTCGATTGGTCACCTCAACATAACTTAATTGCCTACCTAAGATCATTTCCTGATGGCTATCAGGAAATAATCCGGCACGACCTGGACACCCGCGATGAGACTCAATTGACGTTCGAAAAGAGTAATATAGACGAGATATGTTGGACCTCCAATAATCAGATAATATTTTCCTCAAACAAAAGTGGCAACACCAATTTATGGATGATACCGGCTTCGGGAGGGCAATCCGTTCAGATCACAAAAGGTGGTGGCCCCGATGTGGCCATGAGCATCTCTGCAGACGGGAAGAAGCTTCTCTATCTTCAAAGACAGGAAGTGGGACACTTGTGGATGGGCACCATCGGTGCTTTTTCAACGAGGCAGTTAACTACCGATGATCGGAATATTAACTGGCCATCGTTTTCTCCGGACGACAAACAGATTGCGTTCAGCATATCAGATAATGATCCTCTGAAATCAACGAGCCATATCTACGTGTGCGATAGGGACGGAAGTAACCGCCGTCAGATTACTACAGGCGATGAATTTGCTGAATGGCCCACCTGGTCACCGGATGGAAGGTGGATAGCATACTATGGGAGGAAGAGTACGCAATCGACGGATTCAGCGATGATCTACATCGTGGATCAGGCAGATCCCGGGATGCCGCGCGTTCTGGGGAGAGGGTTATATTCAAAATGGATCGATACGGCCACCCTCCTGATAACGAACCCATTCGGGAGCACGGGATCATTAGTTACCCTGGATGGAAGATCGACACCCCTTGTCAATAAAGATTCAATAATTCCGTTCCCGATACTTGACGGAAAGAATGTTCTTTTCAGGGATTTACACGTCGGAAAAGAAGGCTGGTACGTTGTTGCGGCAACAAACAATCAGGTCATTAAAGGGGCTATCCCAAAACAATTATTCACCCAAAGGTATCCGCCTATTCTAAGCCCGGACAGGAAGTTTTTTTATTTTTGCGCGGAGAGTGATATCCTTCAAAGGATTTCTCTCCCCGAAGGAAAAGTTGACCGGGTGCCGGGAACGTTTCCAGGATTGGGGATTCTTTTCAGCATAAGCAGTGACGGTAAAGAGATCGTCTACAATGACACTCGTGTCAGCGCAAAACTTGTCTTGATTGAAAACCTATTTAGGTGAGAGGGGATATTATTGTCAGCTACAGATGTTAGTTCTTTTAGAAAGAAGAGAAAGGGCCGATTAGCCGCCACTGGTGCCTGCCAAAACTGCCGTATCATACAACTTGTGCCAACAGAACTTGTTCTTCTAAGATTAAAAAATGCGCCCACCAAAGCTGGCGTGTGGTAAGATCCCGCCTGAACTTCTTTAAACCCTTCTTCTCGTTCGAGTTCGTCAAAGGGAGGTAAGACGAGACAATCCCACCAGGCACATATCAGTATTATGAAATAATTCGATGATGAGTGAACGGACCAGCGTGGGATCGACAACCGAACGATGCTTCCGGGAGGGAGAATTGCACTTCTGTTTACTTTACCAATACCATTTTCTTCACTATCGTAAATGTTTTTCCCGGATCCCCGAGGACCATGGCGTCCAACCTGTAAAAATAAACACCACTCGACAGCAGAGAGCCATCGAATTCTACAGTGTACTTTCCTGGAGGTGTATTCTCGTCAACAATCGTATAGCTAAGCTGCCCCAGTACAGTATAAATACCGAGCACGATGTGAGACGAATGCGGAAGGGAATAGGAAATTTTGGTTGAAGGGTTGAAGGGATTGGGGTAATTTTGTGAGAGGGTGTAGTCATCTGGGAACCGTTTCGCTGTTCGATCGGCCGATGTTGTTGATGAGATGGTTCTGTACAAACCCTTCCACGTCGCTGCATAGAGATAGCCACTCGAGTCGAAGGCAAATTTATTTACCGTCATGCTTGACGGTAAACTGCCGACGGCAATCCACAGATTCCCATGGTCGGTGGAGCGGACGATGGCACCCGAAAGAGTCTGGGCGAAAATAACTCCCCTCGTGTTTACAGTGATCTCGCCGAAGCTGATGCTGTCTATTTTCTCCCATGTATCACCATCGTTAGTACTCCGCAGGAATCCAGGCTGATTTCCGATAAGAATAACTCCATCTGAATCGACGGCAAACTCTCCGAGTTCCACATTGTAGCCAAGTGTCGTGTCCGTCCAGGATATCCCATCGTCCGTGGATCGACTAAGATGACTCACGGGGAATATATCTTCCGTAGCCGAGGCAACGAATATATACCCTTTGGAGTTAACTGTTACTGATCCCACCCAGGTGGAACCAAAGAGCCCGCGCCAGGATGCCCCCTCATCCGTGGACCGATAGAGCGCTCCCAGGAGGGTCCCTGTCACTGTTGCAATTATATCTCCGTCCGACATCACCTGGAAATTTTCCGCTTCACTAAATCCGATTTTACCGACGGGGCCCCAATGACCTCCATTGTCTGTTGAACGGTAGGCTTTCTCCCCCGTTGTAACGAATAGGTTATCGCGTTTGCTCACCGCAAGCACGCGGGCGGGCGACTTGGGCAATCCGGAATCTATGGGGGTCCAGTTTTCGCCCCTGTCCGTCGATCGAAACACCCCGGCTCCCGGCCATCCCACCGTAAACAGGTCATTGCGGGAATTCGTATTCACGGTGGTCAAATAAAAGGGCGGCAATCCCCGGCTTGAGTAAACCCAACTATTCCCGTTGTCGGTCGAGCGATAGATGCCATAGCTTGTCCCCGCATAAATGGCGCCCACCGAGTCAATTGCAAGTGCTTCTACTGCATAATTGATGACGATGGGGTTCATTGCTAGCCAACTGTTGCCATTATCGGTCGATCTGAATAAGCTGCTCTTTGCTACATACACCTGGTCATCCGGTCCAACTTCCAGTGTGCTGGGTTGGATCAATGGCAAGCCAGCGTCGACCTCTGCCCATGCATCTCCCTCGTTTGTAGAGCGGTACACACGGCCATCAAGCGATGCCGCAAAAACATCGTCATGAGAATTGATTGCCACAAAGAAGACGCCCGTATCGGCCATTCCGTTGTTAATCCCGGTCCAGCTTTTCCCATCGTCAGTTGAACGGAACATTCCATAATGATAAACCGCGGCGAAGAGGACGTTCCTCGAATTGGCTCTGAGGCCAAAAACTGCAGGTCCGGAGAGTCCGCTATCGGCTTTTTCCCAGTTATCTCCATCATCGATCGACCTGAAAATCCCGGAATAATTACCCGCCAGAAATATATGTCCCAGTCGGTTGACTGTGATTGCCTCAACCTGCATCAATGGTAATCCATGATTAATCTGGATCCAGGATTGACCATCATCCGTCGACCGAAACACTCCCGCCCCATTATTCTGGGTACCTGCGAAGATAACGCCGGTCGAATCGAAGGCAAAACATGAGGCCACCGCCAAGAGTGAAGTAGAGTCATGCGTTACTACCTCCCAATTCTCCCCTGAGTTCGTCGTCCGATAAACTCTCCAGCTGATATCTGCAAACACATGATGGTTGGGACTCACCGCGACGACATTAGCTATTCCACCCTCTGGACTATGGATTTGAGTCCAAAATGGTACTTGCGCAACAGATGTGACCATGGGGAAGCATGTCGCGAAAAACATTACGGAAAGAGAGAAAAGAATTGATGGACTAATCCACATACATTCCTCCATTTCGCTGAGTCTCTAACCTAGGTTCGGCGACAAGCCACACCCAACCTGCTCCATAACAAATATCAACAAACATAAAAACCCATGCACATCATCTGTACATGGGTTCCAAAGGACAAATTGGCGCCACTGATGTCTACCTGGCCTGATGCATTATAAAAATTCCAGCCACAAAGGTCAAATCGGTTAGTAATATCTGAGATTTACCCGAACTTTGTCTGCGCTGCCCGTTCAGTTCTTGTAACCACATTGTTGTACACAAACATCATCAGCGTCGCCAGCAAGCCCACTCCAATAAGAGAGAACCAGACAAACTCGATGTGGCCGCTCTTCTTTGTCGTCTGATATAACCACCCGCCAAGAGGATCTCCGACAAACCGGGCGATCGCAATCGGTAAGAACGCATATCCCTGGAATAACCCCTGCTGCCCCGGCGGTGCAATCTCCGAGATGTATTCGTAATACCGGGGGGCCTGGATCATCTCGCCGATAGAAAATGCGACAATGCCTGCGGCAATGGTCGGAATGCTCGGAGAGATGCCAATGATAAGCCAGATCAGGCTTGAGATTCCAAATCCCAGGAGAAGTGCATTGCGCGTGTGAAGCTTTTTCGTAAGCCGATTGACAGGAATCTGAAGGAGTATAATTGCACCAGCCCCCGCCCACGATTGAATAATTTCATACGGTGCAGTCTTGTTGATAAAATCCGTGATATAATAGGGGATGATAATATATTCCTGCCAGAAAATAATCCAGTAGAGGGAATAAATGAGAAGCAGAATCATGAACCTGATATTTGCAAGAACGACAAATAGGTTCGCGATTTTTTTACCCAGGGATTCAACTACTTCAGTCTGCGGATTCCTGACTTCCTTGTACAGGAAGAAGTTCACCACGAGCATTGCAAGACAACTCAATGCCGATACCACATACACAAACTGGTTCCCGACGGTATCTCTCACAAAATATGCAATCGTCGGTCCAATCATCGCCCCTGCGTTAACCAGCCAGTAGTAGATCGCATAACCGAGGGATTTGGTTTCTTCGGTTGAGGTTACTGCAACGGTTCCGAGGACAGAAGGCTTGATAAACGCACCCCCGAACGCGGTCATCACAAGGAAGATCATGATCAACCAGTAGTGATCCATGTGACCGTAGATACCGCCGAACGCGCTCATGCCAACCGAGCCGATCAGGAAATATCCGAGCGCGAGGATGGAGAACGCGACACTAAACGCGCGGCGGTAGCCCCACTTGTCTGCCAGCGTTCCGGCGAGGATCGGCAAAAGATAAAGAATCCCTCCAAAGAAGCCGGAAAGCTGCCCGGCCTCTGCCTCCGAGAATCCGAGGACGTTGCGCATGTAGATCATAAAGACTATTTGCTGACCATAATATGCAAGTCGCTCGAAGAGCTCCATGATATTGGCAACCCAGAAGGATGGGAGAAAACCCGTGCGAACTTTTTGAAACCATCCGGTCGTAGCCATAGAGATCCTTTGTTGTGAATTCAGTTCCGCAGCTCCAGCGAAGATCGAAAATAGCGAACGGAGGAGTGAGAAGCAAGGAGAGGGTATACGTCGGAGGCGAAAGGGCGATGCAGATAATCTCAACTTCTGAGGTCTGAATTTTGACTTTTGCTCTCTGTCTTTTGGTGCGCTTTTGCTCCTCTCCCCCTTTTTTATTATCTTTTTTCACGTTTTATCAGGTATCATTGTTCTTCTAAAAGGATAATAATGCACCGTTCTCACGTTTCCCTTGAAATTTACGGCATACAGAATACTGCGGCCGAGTACTGGAATTTCTCCACCGCCGCCCTTCAGGAAGAAGCCATCCGCCGTCATGAAGGCGCACTGGCACACCGCGGGCCATTTGTTGTGCGAACCGGACATCATACCGGACGTTCCCCCAACGATAAATTCATTGTCAAAGAGCCGTCCACCGAGAAGAACATTTGGTGGGGAAAGGCAAACCGGCCAATTGAACCGGAGAAATTCGATAGTCTGTATAAGAGAATGCTTTCGTACCTGGAAGGGAGGGAGATATTTGTCCAGGATTGTTTCGCCGGCGCCCACCCCCGCTACCGCCTCCCGATCCGGGTAATCACAGAAACCGCATGGCATAGTCTTTTTTCCCGAATCATGTTCATCAAAGCAACACCGGATGAACTGCGCAGGCATGAACCGCAATTTACTGTCATCGATACCCCTCGCTTCCATTCCATCCCTGAAATCGATGGTACAAATTCTGAAGTCTACGTCATTGTCAACTTCGAAAAAAAGCTTGTGCTCATCGGAGGAACCTCGTACGCGGGTGAAATCAAGAAATCGGTCTTCACGATCATGAACTATCTTCTCCCGCTCAACGATGTTTTTCCCATGCACTGTTCTGCAAATATCGGAGCCTCGGGAGACGTCGCGATTTTCTTCGGGCTTTCGGGAACCGGAAAAACCACACTCTCCGCTGATCCCGGCCGCAGGCTTATCGGTGATGATGAGCATGGATGGAGCGATGACGGTGTATTCAACTTTGAAGGGGGATGCTATGCCAAGGCCATCCGACTTTCGAAAGATGCAGAACCGGAAATTTATGAAACTACAAGAAGATTCGGGACTGTCCTGGAAAACGTCATGATCAATTCCAAAACCAGGCGGCTGGATCTCGATGATGCTACGCTGACCGAGAACACGCGTGCGGCTTACCCGCTCGCTTTTCTCGAAAATGTCGAGCGCTCCGGGATGGGCGGCCATCCCAGGAACATCATTATGCTAACCGCGGATGCCTTTGGAGTCCTCCCCCCCATTTCCAAACTGACATCTGAACAGGCACGTTATCACTTTATTTCCGGGTACACGGCAAAGGTTGCCGGAACAGAAAAGGGACTTGGCAAAGAACCTCAGGCGACTTTCAGCACATGTTTCGGTGCACCGTTTATGGTACATCATCCTACGGTCTACGCCCGCATGCTCGCGGAGAAAATCCGAAAGCACCACGTGATGTGCTGGCTTGTCAACACCGGATGGAGCGGTGGACCGTTCGGCGTCGGGCAGCGATTCAAACTCGCCCATACGAGGGCGATGGTCACTGCAGCTCTCAACGGCGCATTGGAAGGGGTGCCCTACGACAAGGATCCCGTTTTCGGATTGTGTATTCCCAGGGAAGTTCCGGGCGTTCCCGGAAATATTCTGACCCCCCGCACCGCGTGGTCAGACCAAAAGGCATACGACGAAAAGGCGCGGCACCTTGCGGGCCTTTTCAATGAGAATTTTAAACAGTTCGAAGATCAGGCTCCGCCGGAGGTCCGGGCGGCAGGGCCAAAACTTGGAAAATAGACCTCAAACCGTTATCATATCCAGAGATGAAGACAGAGGCTCATCAATAAACGTTTGCGGCCTCATCCCAACCCAGCTCCGGAATCTTGCACTATTGTATGAAAGCAATTCGTTTCACGTCGTTCGGCGCGACAGATGTGCTCCTGTATGAAGATGCACCCGTCCCTGTCATCGGTCCGACTGAAGTTCTCATCCAGCTCAAGGCAGCCGCGCTCAACCATCTCGATCTCTGGGTGCGAAGCGGCGAGCGTGAGAAGAATATTCCTTTACCTCATATTCCCGGTTCAGATGGAGCCGGCGTGATTGCGGAAGTGGGATCCGCCGTTCATAGCGTGAAAACAGGCGTCCGGGTTCTTGTATCTCCTGGTCTGTCATGCGGGACATGCGCAATGTGTCTGAGCGGAAGCGATAATTTATGCCCCTCCTACCGTGTTCTTGGAACAAAGGAGGATGGTACGTACGCGGAATATGTTAAGGTTCCTGAAGCAAATGTCCTTCCGGTTCCGGAAGGAATGAACTTCCAGGAGGCGGCAGCAGTGCCGCTTGTGTTCCTGACCGCATGGCACATGCTCGTGTCCCTTGCCCGAGTACGGCCCGCTGAAACTGTCCTGGTTCACGCCGCGGGAAGTGGTGTCGGTTCCGCTGCGATTCAAATTGCGAAAATGTTCCGGGCAAAAGTCATAACAACCGTCGGTTCACCCGAAAAAATGGCGCCGGCAAAGCAGTTGGGCGCAGATGCGGTTATCAACTACCGCACGCACGATTTTGTTGAACAGGTCCGGGCACTGACAGCAAAACGGGGGGTTGATATCGTTTTTGAGAATATCGGCGGCAGCACATTCGAAAAGAGCATCCCTCTTATCGCGAAGGGAGGCCGGCTTGTTACGTGCGGGGCGACATCAGACTACACCGCAAAACTCGATATCCGGTACGTTTACTCACGGCATCAGACAATCTATGGCTCATGGATGGGCGGCAAGCGGGAATTAATTGAAGTGCTGAAGTTCTTTAATAATGGAAGCGCGCCTCTCAAACCGGTGATCGATTCGATTTTCCCGCTCAAAGAAGCTGCTGCTGCGCAGAAAAAGATGGAGGAGCGGAAAAGTTTCGGGAAGATTGTTCTTTCCATCTGACCGGGTGCACTATGGTCGCGTTCGCCGATATTGAATCTGCTTACCATACCCTCCGGCCCGTGGTTCATAAAACTCCGCTTCTCTCCTCGCGGTCGTTCAATGTTCTGGCCGGTAATGAGGTTTATTTTAAGGCAGAAAATTTTCAGCGGATCGGCGCATTCAAGTTCCGCGGCGCTTACAACAAAATCGCATCGCTCAGCGATGAACAACGGCGCTGCGGTATCATCGCACACTCCTCGGGAAATCACGCGCAGGGCGTTGCACTTGCCTCGAAGCTGATGGGCCTGCCCGCGACGATTGTCATGCCGTACAACTCGGTAAAAAGTAAAGTCGATGCGACAAAAGGGTATGGTGCGAATGTTGTGTTTTGTGAGGATTCGACCGACGCGCGGGAACGTGTGTCCAACGATCTGATCGACAAATTCGGCTACACGCTTATTCATCCTTACAATGACCCTGTCCTCATCGCAGGACAAGGAACTGTGGGTCTGGAGATATTCAATGATCTCAAAGATCTCGATTATCTGTTTTCACCGATCGGTGGGGGCGGACTGATTTCGGGGTGTGCCGTTGCGGTGAAAAATCTCTATCCCTCGGTTAAAGTTATTGGTGTAGAGACCGAAGGCGCAAACGATGCATATCAATCATTCCGTCAAAAGAGGATTGTAAAGTTGCCCCGGGTGAATACAATTGCGGACGGTATGAGAACACTCTCCGTGGGTACGAATACTTTCGAGATTATCATGAAATATGTCGATGATATCATCACAATTTCGGATAATGATATTTATCCGATGATGCGTTTTTTTTATGAAAGGATGAAGGTCGTGGTCGAGCCGACGGGAGCTGTCGCACCGGCAGCTGTAATGAAAAAAAGTCTTGGGCTGAAGGGGAAAAAAGTGTGTGCGATTATCAGCGGCGGAAATGTGGATGCGGAATTGTTCAGACAGATTCTGGCAGCCGCGTAATGGTCAGAGATTGGGACTTTCACCACAACAGATTTACAGCAGCATTTTCCATTTCATCAATTAACTAACTGTTCTTCACATCATTCGTAAGGAGGGTTTATGTACGTTATACGCGATGTCATGCATTGCAAACCGGGGCAGGTAAAGACGATGGTTGATAAATTCCGCGAGCTATCAAAATCTCTGAAAAAAATGGGGTTCAATACCCTGCGGATCATGACCGATGTAAGCGGTGAGCGCTACTGGACGGTTGTGTCCGAGCAGGAAGTGGAGAGTATGGATGCTTATGCGGAAGCCGTGAGAAAATCGATGAGCGACAAGAAGATACAAAAGATAATGGAAGGATACCATGACCTGGTCGAGGCAGGTCATCGGCAGATCTTTCATGTCGAATAGGAGAGTCGGACTTGCCGGGCAGGGGATGAGGCTCCCCTGCCTGAGCTGTCACCCCAGTTCTGGCCGCCTGGTTATCGAGAAATCTTGCTCAACGCGAGCTGTGCAGAGGCACGCACGTCCGGGTCAGCATCCTGAAGTCGTTGTGTTATCACGATGATGACCTCGGCCTTCCTTCCCTGGAGCTGGGTCTGCATGATATTCCATTGCGACCTCTTCAGGTTATCGTCGGCCGGGCTCCACGGCGCAGTATAAACAAAGAATCTCCAGGTAACTTCAACCGCGTG
This sequence comes from Bacteroidota bacterium, assembly GCA_033852415.1. Classification (GTDB taxonomy): domain Bacteria; phylum Bacteroidota; class Ignavibacteria; order UBA10030; family SZUA-254; genus DATKPE01. The sequence continues at coordinate 10,147 of JAWOMQ010000115.1, read as the reverse complement.
CTGGCGAACCCACCACTTGTTGTTCTGGTAATTATCAAGCAGATCTTGTGCCGACGAGTAGACTGTCGCAATAAAAATTGGGGGAATATTCCACAAATAGATCTCCGGCGGCAGCGGGGTTTCCCGCTCCTGAATATACGTAGGAATGGAGGATGGAGAAACAGTAACATAAAAAAAGTTTCGCCATATGCAGCCAGCCGGACAATCACCTTCACCATGCGAAAAGACAAAGTCCCAGGTGCCGGACTTCTTGAGTGCTGAAATTCTGTCACCGTCACCCACAAAACCATTTGGCTCTGCATAAATAATGTTCGAGGATTGAGCAAATACCTGTGCAAGCTTTGGTATATTGAGGGAGTGCTGAAAGTTGAGTACAAAGAAATTATATCCGCCGTTACTCACACTGGTGAGGTGATAGAGCACAGCCAGGCTATCGAGGAATTTATCTCCTACGAGAAGAGATCCCTCCGCCCACCTTTGGGCCACTTGTTGGGTCGGTTCGACAATCAACTGCGTCAGAACAAAATCGGGATGGCAGTGAATAGCGGCCAGCTCGGGGTGAACGGATCGGGCAAGGGAAAGGGCGCTTTCTATCTCTGCCGTTGTGATTGAATCAATCCAGGGAGTTTCACTCATGCGTGCGGCTAGAATCTGCGCGTCGAGGGAGTATTGATCCACGGGGCTGGGGTTAACCGGCAGAACCGGTTGTAATATTACCGACTTATCACAAGAGATATTGAGCAGGGTAACGAGGCAAAGGAATGCAAATTTGGAGAATTTCGACATACCGTCCTCCTTCTCGGCAATACATCTCTTTAACTTCGGACCCCGGCAGAATGTTCCCGCCGGGCCTGAGCCGCGCCGAGTTGCGTCAAATCTTCGGATGGTGCAGGCAACCAGGAGTTACTTCAACGCCTGGTAGAAATCTTCGATCAGGTCTTTCACGTCTTCTACGCCGACAGAAATCCTGATCATCCCCGGGGTTACGCCGTGCTGTTCAAGCTCTGCGTCGGTCATGTTGATGTGCGAAGAATAAACCGGTATGCTCACGAGAGTTTCCACACCGCCAAGCGACATGGCATTCACGGCCACTCTTAAATTGTCGCATGTTCTTACCGCTGACTTCAATCCACCTTTCACTTCAATTGTCACCATGCCGCCGAACCCGCTCATTTGTTTTTTTGCGAGCTTGTATTGAGGATGTGAGGAGAGGCCGGGATAAATGACCCGTGCCACCCTCGGGTGTTTTTGAAGTGCCCGAGCGAGAGCAACTGCGTTCTCGTTCTGCCGGCGAACTCTCAGCTCGAACGTCTTGAGACTGCGATCAAGCAGAAACGCTGCAAACGGATCGGCACAGCCGCCGAGATGTTTTGCCAAATCCTTTATGGCCCTGATATCTCTTTTCGATCCCGTGACTACTCCACCCAAAAGATCGGCGTGGCCGCCCAGATATTTTGTTGTGCTTTCAATAATCAGATCCACGCCATAGTGGAACGGATGTTGATTGAGAACGGTCGCGAAAGTATTATCGCTGATGATCTTGATTCTTATCCCAAATTCCCTTTCTATTTTTCTCGTCAATACGACAAGGCGGTCAATGTCCACAAGCCGAAGAGTGGGATTTGTGGGGGTCTCAAAATAGATGACTTTTGTTTTTGGCGTAATGAGATACGCGAGGTCTTCGAGTGCAAGAGGATCAACATACTTCACGGCAATGTTATATTCCGGAAGCGCATCCCGAAAAAACCTGTACGTACCGCCGTACAACGCCGGCGTGCTCACAACTTCATCACCGGCATGGCAGAATCGTAAGATCGCGGTCGCGATTGCGGCCATTCCGGAGGAAAACAACGCCGCTGCCTCCCCCTCTTCGATAAGTGCGATGCGGTCTTCGACTTCATTCACCGTGGGATTATGGTAACGCGTATAGACCAGTACCGTGGGATCTCCCTGCGCATACCGGAGAGCATCGTTCGAATTTTCGAACCGATATGTACTGGTTTGATAAATGGGGGTCACAACGGGACCTTTAAACGCGCCCAGATGTTTTCCATGGATTGCCCGCGTGGCAAGGGAATGTGATGATTTTTTTTTGGCGTTCATAGTAAGAACCGGTGAGTTTGATTTGTTGGGTTAATGGGTTTTTCAGACATCTCCTTGTACAACACACTCCGGTTTTTCTTACACCGGGCATATGACGTGCGGCGTTCGCACACTGCTCGTACCTCGGGCTACTATCCCCTGATTATCTTGCACACGTCTGCGCTCTTCCGCCGTCAATGCTAAAACTTCCTCCGGTTATCCAGCCCGCACGGTCTGATGCGAGAAAAAGAATAAGCTCCGCGATATCTTCAGGCGTGCCGACCCTGCCGAGTGGATGGGTTGTCTTGCTGTGTTCCAGGAATTGCTTGTACACATCCTCTTTCATCCCGCTGTTCCGGTGGAGGTTCGTGACCACAACTCCGGGGTCAACTGCATTCACCCGAACACCCTTTGAAGCAAGCTCGAGAGCTGCACAATGTGTCAACTGATCGACACCGGCCTTGCTTACGCAATATGCAAGAACATTGGGAAAAGACCGGATCCCGGTAACGCTTGAGAGATTGACAATGTTTCCCTTTCTCTCTGTAATAGAAGGGAGCGCGAGCTGAGTGAGACGGAAAATCGAGCGGAGATTGATATCCATCATCCGGTCCCACTCTTCGAGGGTGGTATTTTCGATGGTCCCGTTACCAATAATCCCGGCTGCGTTAACCAGGACATCGATGCCTCCGAATTTTTTCAAAGTCTGCCCGACCACCTTCTTACGATGCTCATCTTTGGTCAGGTCAGCGGGAACAACTTCCACCGAACTTTTATCAAGGGAAGAAGCGATTTTCTTCAGCTCTTCTTCACGGCGTGCAACGATAGCGACCTTCGCCCCTCGTCCAACAGCCATGCGGGCGGTTGCTTTCCCAATACCACTCGAAGCACCGGTGATGATAAATACTTTATTATGAAATTCAGCATGCATGAGATTTCTCGGTTAAAATGACTTTTTGAAGAGAATTACTTCTATAAGTACCCCATCATTGTTATTTCTTTTTTAAACTTAACTCCTGGCCTGCTATTAGTGTTCTGGTTCTCCTAAAGACCTGGTCGAACATAGACTCGGTCAGTTTTCCCGTGAACGTATTCTGCTGGCTGGGGTGAAACGATCCGATGAGGGTCTGTCGTTCGTTAAGCTTATATTCAACGCCGTGAGCAAATTTTGGCCGTGCGCGTTCCGGGGTTAATTTCAACGCCCGGAATGAATCGTATGCCGCCTCGAAACCGATCTTTCCTAATCCAAGAACAACCTGAACATTTTTTAGAAATTGAATCTCCCGCAGCAGGTACGGCCTGCAATTTCTGATTTCGGCCGGGAGAAGCTTGTTCAGCGGCGGCGCGCATCTCGCCGCGGCAGTAATATAGCAATCCTCGAGTGAAAGCCCGTCATCCCGCGAAACGGACTCCTTCTGATTGGCAAATCCCGACTTGAAGAGCGCACGATAGAGCCAATCCCCACTGCGGTCGCCGGTAAACATGCGACCGGTCCTGTTGCCCCCATGCGCAGCGGGAGCAAGACCTACAAGCAATATCCTGGCACTCGGATCGCCAAATCCGGGTACTGGCTTCCCCCAGTAAACCCAATCCTGAAAACGCGCGGTTTTTTCCCGGGCGACTTTTTCGCGCCAGCGGACAAGTCGCGCGCATTTTTGACATTGAGCGATTTCTTTGTTGAATGTCCTGAGGTCCTGTGCCATCGATCCCGGATTTGTCAATTCGCTCATAAAAAGTAATCAAAAATGGAGTAAGTTCAAATCTGCAGTTTAGCCAGGCGTGAGTGGAGTACTATGGGGGGGCGAAGTTATTCTCAGCCGGCATCCAAAAAGCATCTTGTTTCTCTCTCCTTCATGACGTACATTAAATTTGCTCTTACGAGACGGATGGGGTTATTACTACTCATCAAGGGAGAAACGGGATGATTTTACTGACTCGTACACACGACATTAATTATGGTTTGATAGAACCCGCGGAGGTCGAAGACACTGCCGATTTACTGGCTAATGTGTTCAGCGGCTTCGACCCGCTTGCGGTTACGCTGGGTTTGTCCTCCGATGAAATGCGTGAGCTCATAGTGCCTTACTGCCAACGGGCTCCGGGCGAGGCGCTCACAGTGATAGCACAACATCAACCATCAGGCAAACTCATTGGTGCAATGTTGACTGATGATTTTGCAAGCCCGCCGCCTGTTAACCCCAAACATCTCTCTCATAATTTTGAGCCGATAGCTCACCTGCTCGAAGAGCTCGATGACAAATATCGCAGAACCGAAAAAGTTATGCGGGGCGGTATTCTTCACCTTTTCATGTTGGGTGTCGCTACTGACTTCGGGGGCGAGGGAATTGCAAGCAGGCTTGTTCAGCACACAATCGAAAACGGGAAGCGAAAAGGATATAAAAAGGCAGTTGCAGAAGCCACGGGTCTGGTTTCCCAGCATATCTTTCGTAATCATGGGTTTGTTGAACGATCCCGCATTGCGTACAAGGAATTCATGTACCGGGGGAGACCGGTCTTTAATTCTATCGCCAAGCACGAAGCTGTCATTTTGATGGAGTGCGTCCTCAGCAGTTGACGCTGTTCGGCGCCTTATCTGATTAGCCACCCGCGGTGGGAGGCTGAACACTCACCAATCAGATCTGTTTTTACAATAATTTTATACTTCCCGCTCTTAATTTTGCGTTTCCTTCATTTACTTTCCTTTTCTGTTTTTCCATATTTGTTCCCGAAGTAATTCAAGACATGATCACAGGAGTCTTCAAATGTTCAAAAGAAATGTTCTTAGCGCGCTGCTCCTGGTAGTAATATTTACCGTCCTCACCGGATTGGTTTATCCGCTCGTAGTAACCGGGGTTGCGCAGCTTCTGTTCCCACATACTGCGAACGGGAGTTTGATTCAGCAGAACGGTAAAATAGTAGGATCTGAATTGATCGGCCAACCGTTCAGCGACCCGAAATACTTCTGGGGGCGACTGTCGGCAACGACCCCCTACGCATACAACGCCAGTTCCTCGGCCGGTTCAAACTACGGGCCACTTAACCCGGCACTCTTCGCCGTCTCCAAAAAGCGAATTGAAGACCTAAAGAAATTCGAGCCACCCAACACGCAGCCAATCCCAGTCGACCTTGTGACAGCATCCGGAAGCGGACTCGATCCGCACATTAGTGTCGCTTCAGCCCTTTATCAACTTGATCGGGTTGCACGATATCGGGGGATGAGCCCGCAGGCCGTTCGTACACTGGTTGACCGAAGTACCGAAGGTCGTCAACTGGGTGTTCTCGGCGAACGCAGAGTGAATGTACTGAAGCTGAATTTGGCACTGGATGAACAACACAAGTAAATCATAGCTTGACCCTCACTCCTCGATATCCTTTCCCAAATTGGGAGAAGAGAAACCGCCGAAGGCGGAGGGGTGAGGGAAACCAAGGAAGACAATTATGGACATCATTTACATCGGCATCGTTGCTGGCTTTTTCATTTTGACCTGGGGCCTTTTGAAAATCTGCGACACCCTCCAGCAAGACAAATCAGGAGAAAAGAAATGAACTGGCTTTATCTAATCTCCGGGCTTATTGCTCTCGGCCTGATGATCTACCTTTTTGTCGCGTTACTCAAACCGGAGAAGTTCGAATGACATTCAACGGCATTGCTCAAATAGGAATTTACCTGGCGGCCTTGCTGATTCTGGCCAAACCGCTCGGCATTTTCATGGCGCGCGTCTACCAGCGTGAACCGACGTTCCTTGATCCGATTGTAGGGCCCATTGAACGGCTGATCTATCGCCTTGGAAAAGTCAATCCCGATCAGGAGATGGATTGGAAAGATAATGCCGCTGCAATGCTCTTGTTCAACTTTGCGGGCCTTGTTCTTGTTTACGCACTGCAACGATTTCAGCAATTTCTGCCGCTGAACCCGCAGGGTTTCGGCTCCGTCAGCCCCGACTCATCTTTTAGCACGGCTGTCAGTTTCGCGACGAATACCAACTGGCAGGGGTACTCGGGCGAAACCACGATGACTTACCTGACGCAGATGATGGGAATGACCGTGCAAAACTTTCTATCTGCAGCGACAGGAATGGCGGTTCTCACGTTATTCATCCGCGGAATTGCCCGTCACTCAGCGAAAACCCTCGGGAACTTTTGGGTCGATATGACCCGAAGCACTCTCTACATATTGCTGCCGCTATCGATAATTCTCGCACTTGTCACAGTCGAGCAAGGCGTTGTTCAGAACTTTTCATCGTATGTCTCGGCGTCACTTCTCCAACCGACAAATGATACGGCAAATACGAAAGTGACAGAACAGGTTATTGCGACGGGGCCTGTGGCCTCACAACTTGCAATTAAACACCTAGGGACGAATGGCGGGGGTTTTTTCAACGCAAACGCGTCCCATCCGTATGAAAGCCCCACCCCGCTTACCGATTTTCTTTTAACTCTCGCTGAAACAATTATCGCACTGGGTCTCTGCCACACATTCGGAAAAATGGTCAGGGACGGGCGGCAAGGATGGGCACTGTCGGCAGCAATGATGATTATACTCACTGCCGCGATCATGCTAGCTTACTACGCTGAATCCGCAGGTAACCCAAAGCTCCAAGCACTCGGTATTGACCAGCATACGACATCAATGAACCCCGGCGGGAACATGGAAGGAAAAGAAGTCCGGTTCGGTATTGCCAAATCAGCCCTTTTTGCGACCGTAACAACCGCGACTTCATGTGGAGCTGTGAATTCCATGCACGACTCGTTCACACCACTCGGGGGGATGGTGCCCCTGGTCATGATGCACCTTGGCGAAGTCGCACTCGGAGGCGTGGGTTCGGGTCTCTACGGTATGCTGGTGTTTGTGATCGTCGCCGTCTTTGTCGCCGGATTACTGGTTGGCCGTACACCCGAATACCTGGGACACAAGATTGAAACCTATGATATGAAAATGGCTGCGCTCCTAATCCTGATTATGCCGATGGCGGTGCTTGCTTTTACTGCGATCGCGGTTGCGACAGATGTCGGAAAGGCGGCGATCGCTAATCCTGGGCCACATGGTTTCAGCGAAATTCTGTACATCTTCACATCGCAGGCAAATAACAATGGGAGCGCATTCGCCGGTGTGAGCGTCAATACGCCGTTTTACAATATCATGGGTGGACTGGCCATGCTCATCGGGCGGTACTGGCTTGCCGTTCCCACTCTTGCGCTTGCAGGTTCGCTCGTCGGGAAGAAACTTGTTCCTCCGAGCGAGGGAACTCTTCCGACGCACGTTCCGCTGTTTATCTTCTGGCTGATTGCAGTTATCCTCATTGTCGGTGCGTTGAATTTTATACCGGCTCTCGCGCTGGGACCTATCGTAGAACATTTTATGATGGTGCAGTGATATGCTTATTCAATCGAAAGAACCAGTCACGATGACAGCCCAAACAACCCAACACCTCAAGAAACCTGCCGGGCTTAATGCCGCCATCTATCGCCGAGCAATTGCCGACTCTCTGACCAAACTCAATCCAAAGTCCATGCTGCGCAACCCCGTGATGTTTGTCGTTGAAGTGGGAAGCGTTCTCACTACGGCGCTTTGGATACAGGCGATCTTCGGCAAGGGCGAAGCGGCACCATGGTACATCGGAAGCATTTCGCTCTGGCTCTGGTTCACGGTGATTTTTGCGAATTTCTCCGAGACAATGGCGGAAGGACGCGGAAAAGCGCAGGCTGAAGCACTACGCAGGGCTCGTCAGGATACAAGGGCAAAGCTCCTGCATGATCCTCGTCGAGGGGCTGAATTCGAGATCGTCTCATCGACCGAACTGAGAGAGGGAAACTACTTCCTCGTCGATGCGGGTGAGATCATTGCTGCGGACGGCGAAGTCGTTGAAGGCATCGCGTCTGTAGATGAGAGTGCAATCACCGGTGAAAGCGCGCCTGTCATCCGCGAATCCGGCGGTGACCGCAGTGCCGTTACCGGGGGGACGAAAGTCCTTTCGGATTGGTTGGTGATACGCGTGACTGCTGAGCCCGGAGGTGGATTTCTCGACCGAATGATCAAACTAATCGAGGGTGCTAAGCGCCAGAAGACTCCGAACGAGATAGCGCTCAATATTCTTCTCGCAGCCTTTACTATTATATTTCTCAGCGTGTGTGTGACCCTTCTCCCCTTTTCATTGTTCGCTGTTTCTACAGCTGGCCAGGGAATGCCAATTACAGTGACTGTCCTGGTGGCGCTGTTAGTGTGTTTGATTCCTACAACCATAGGGGGACTTCTTTCCGCGATCGGAATTGCGGGGATGGACAGGATGATCCGCCACAATGTCATTGCCACATCCGGCCGCGCGATCGAGGCGGCAGGTGACGTTGACGTACTACTCCTTGATAAGACGGGTACGATCACGCTGGGCAATCGCATGGCTACTGAATTCACTCCGGCTCCGGGAATTTCACGCGAACGACTTGCAGACGCAGCACAACTCGCATCTCTCGCCGATGAAACACCGGAGGGGCGCTCGATCGTCATTCTCGCGAAGGAAAAGTATGGACTCCGTGGAAGAGAGATCCATGAGATCGCCGCACAGTTTGTGCCCTTCAGCGCGCAAACGCGGATGAGTGGAGCGGACATTCAACCAGATGGCATGAACGGTAAAAGGATCATCCGAAAAGGGGCGACCGACGCAATCAAGGCTTTTATCGAGCAACAGGGAGGTATTTTCCCAACCGCCGTTCTGCAGTCCGTGCAAGAGATTAGCCGGGTGGGCGCGACACCGCTGGTAGTTGCGGAAAATAGAGACGTTCTTGGTGTAATCCACCTGAAGGATATTGTCAAGGGTGGAATTAAAGAACGTTTCGCCCATCTCAGAAAAATGGGAATCAAGACGGTCATGATTACGGGAGACAATCCGTCAACTGCAACAGCCATTGCTGCGGAAGCGGGCGTGGATGATTTCCTTGCCGAAGCTAAACCGGAAGACAAATTGAAGCTCATCCGGGAGTATCAAAGAGGCGGCCGGCTTGTGGCTATGACCGGCGACGGAACGAACGATGCTCCCGCGCTTGCCCAGGCGGATGTCGCTGTGGCTATGAATACCGGCACACAATCCGCACGCGAAGCGGCAAATATGATCGATCTCGACAGCAACCCGACAAAGCTGATGGAAATAGTAGAAATCGGAAAACAACTGCTGATGACGCGCGGAACGCTGACGACGTTTAGCATTGCAAACGACGTGGCAAAGTACTTTGCCATTATACCCGCGGCCTTTGCAACAACATATCCTGCACTGAATGCACTGAACATTATGAAACTCGCTACGCCGGAGAGTGCGATTCTGTCAGCTGTTATTTTCAATGCTCTTATCATCATCATGTTGATTCCGCTTGCGCTTAAAGGGGTTAAGTACAAACCCGTGAGCGCCGTGCATCTCCTGCGCAAACATCTTCTCATCTACGGTGTGGGTGGAATCATCGCTCCGTTTATAGGGATCAAGCTCGTGGATTTGATCCTCGTTGCACTTCACTGGGTCTGAACCACTTGACAGGAAACGCCATGGAATACCGGCACACACAAGTTGGGACCATCACCATTGGCGCAACGGTTGTCACTCCATTTCCGGCCCCGCACTTTTTAGGGGGAACATTGCCATTATCGAACTTCCGACTCTCTATGAGACAGGAGGCTCATGTGATTTCTCCAGACAATCACCGTTTAACCATTAAGGAAATATGAAACAAACACTTCTCCTTCTTCTCTTCTCATTGGCATCGACCTGCTATGGACAGTCTGATACCGGCAAAGCAGGTTCAGCGGAACAAGTCTCGACCGAACCATTCGCATGGGGTGATTTCACCTGGTTACAAGGGAACAGTCGGCTCCACAAACAGGTGCTTGACTCGAAATATTTTACCGGTGATGTTACGATGGATATGAATTATAATTTCAATTTCCATCACCCAATTGATCACACAAACTCCGGATCGACAGCGACTTTTCGATCCGACGAATTCAATGTCTCATACATAGAGGCGGGGGGGGACTTTCATGATCCTGAAAGTGGCGCGCGCGGACGACTCATGCTGCAATTCG
>JAWOMQ010000082.1:0-26806 GCA_033852415.1 Bacteroidota bacterium | reverse complement strand
AAGACAACGAACGGGGAATATAAGCTTACCGGCGAAGCCAGCGACAGTTTCCCCTCTCTCCCGACATTCGAAGAAAAATCAAAACTTGTTTTGAGTGGAGAAGTCTTGCGCCGGCTCATAAGCAAGGCGTCGTTTGCCGTGAGTTCAGATGAATTACGACCCGCGATGATGGGGATATTATTTCAACTTTCGAAAAAGGATATCAGAACCGTTGCGACTGATGGTCACCGCCTGGTCAGGTTCATAAATTCTTCCGTTTCATCCTCCACTGAGAGGGAAATCGTGCTGGCAGCAAAGGCGTTGAATATCGTGGCCAAGTCCTCTTCGGAAAAGGATCATTCCATTCTCTTTGATGAAAACCACGTGATGATCACCTTTGAAAACACAACGGTTATCGCACGCATGATCGGGGAAAAATATCCGAATTATGAAAGTGTTATCCCTGTTGAGAACGATAAAGCCCTCGTGGTTGATAAGACGCAGCTGCTATCGTCGGTGCGGCGAACCTCCTTGTATGCGAGCACGACAAATCACCAGGTCCGGTTTTCGTTGAAGAAAGGATCGCTGACGGTTTCGGCCGAAGATATCGATTTTGGCAGCGAGGCTCGTGAGACAATCACGTGTGATTACACGTCCGAGCCGATGGAGATCGGGTTCAACTCATCGTATATCATCGATGTTCTTTCGCATATTGATACTGACGAGGCAGTTTTCCGTTTCAGTACCGCGACACGCGCGGCGATCGTGCAACCAGTCACACAGCGCGACGGGGAGAATCTCCTGATGCTGGTTATGCCCGTACGCTTGAATAGTTGACAATGCAGGATACATGCGTTTAACGACACTCAAGATTCAACATTTTCGCAATCATCGGGAATCATCCTTTGAGTTCGGCGAAGGCGCAAACATCCTCCTCGGGGATAATGGACACGGGAAGACCAACGTCCTCGAAGCAATCTCTTACCTTTGCCTGACAAAAAGCTTTTACGCGACAAGCGATATCCTGGCAGTTTCCCTTGGTGCCGACCTGTTTGAAGTGGAAGGAGTATTCCTCTCCGATGCCGGAAGGGAATCCAAACTCCGCGTGGCGTATCAGCCTTCGACAGGGGAGAAGGTTGTTACACTCAATAAACAACGCGTCGAACCTCTTTCCTCGATTGTCGGGAAATTTCCGATCGTCATCTCTTCGCCCGAACATACACCGATTACAACCGGTGGACCAAGCGAACGAAGAAGGTTTGTGGATTTTGTCGTGTCACAGGCAAGTGCCGCGTATTTTCAGACGTTGCTGGAGTATCGCCGGGTCCTGAAACACCGGAATAAGCTTCTCCTCGACGGCCGGCTTTATAAGCGGGATGTATCGGATGCCATCGGACCATGGGACGATCAGCTCATTGAGCATGGCAGCTCGCTTGTCGAACGGCGGAAGCGATTTGTGGACGAGTTCAGGGAGTGCATCGTTTCAGCATATGTGCATCTCGTTGGTGAAGAAGAAGGGCCGGAAATTCTTTATCAGCCGTCGTTTTCCCTGGAACCCCAGGATGACCGCCAGGAGATTTCAGCGAAATACCGGCAGGCAATCGCGGCGCAGAGTGACGAAGAACGACGAACGGGGACAACGCTCGTGGGCCCGCACCGGGACGAATTTCTCTTCACGATCAATAATTTTGAACTGCGGAAGTTTGCATCGCAGGGTCAACATAAAACGTTTCTGGTCGGTTTGAAGATCGGCGAGTTTTATTATCTGAAAGAACGCTGCAAAGAGACGCCGGTGATGCTCCTCGATGATATTTTCAGTGAGCTGGACGAGCATCGCGCCGGACGGCTCCTCGACTTTGTAAGTGAAATGAGTCAGATATTTATTACATCCACAAACCCTCACTATTTCGACCGCAAACTCCAGCCCGACCGGCAGGACAGGGTTTTCATCATTCATGAGGGTTCGGTGTCGATGCATCCGGTTGGTGCATTATGAGAAAATCGTCGCCAAAGCTCATCAAGAAATCTATTGAAGATACGATCAGCTCACTTGGCCTTTCCAAGAAGATAGAACAGTATACAGCGGTCGAGTTATGGCCAAGTGTGGTGGGTGACCGGATAGCGAAAGTGACTGTGGCGGAACGCATGAATGAGAATAAATTGTTTGTGCATGTAACACAAGCTCCCTGGAGAAACGAACTGACATTCCTCAAGAAGGACATCATCAAGAAAATCAACAGCGCGATGGGCAACACTCTCGTCAAGGATATTATTTTTCGATAACAAGCTACCATGGGCAAATCTGAACAGAAAGTCGTAGAGCAGTCAAACAGTCCAAAAATCCTTTCCAAAAAGGGTAGAACGAACGGAGAATATACCGCAACCGACATTACGGTGCTGAAAGGTCTCGAGCCGGTGCGACAGCGGCCGGCCATGTATATCGGAGACGTCTCGGCTCGCGGTCTGCATCATCTTGTGTATGAAGTTGTCGATAACTCCATCGATGAAGCTTTGGGAGGATTCGCACACAATATATCGGTCAGCATAAACAACGATGGGTCGGTGAGCGTTATCGATGACGGACGGGGTATCCCAACCGATATCCATCCCGAAGAGAAACGCTCGGCGCTGGAAGTGGTAATGACTGTGCTGCACGCCGGTGGAAAGTTCGATAAGAACACCTACAAAGTGTCCGGCGGATTGCACGGGGTCGGAGTGTCAGTCGTTAATGCGCTTTCTGAATGGCTGGAGGTGGAAGTCGCCCGCGATGGGAAAATCTGGTACCAGAAGTATGTGCGTGGGAAACCCCAGGGCGTTGTAAAGACCATTGGCAAAAGCGATCCGAAGAAAACTGGGACTAAAGTTTCGTTCCTTCCGGATAATCAGATATTCAAGAACCGGGTATTTCGATTTGAAACCCTTGCCGAACGGCTCAGGGAACTGGCGTTTCTCAACCCGGACGTGGTCCTCCGGATCGTTGATCTTCGTGAGGATCAGGAGCAGGAAGAAACGTTCCACTTCAAAGGAGGACTCATCGAGTTTGTCCTATATATCGATGCGACGCGGCCCTCACTGATGAGGAAACCGGTTTATGCAAAAGGGCAGGACAAGGATGAAGCGAATCGCTCGGTCGATGTCGAGATGGCTCTCCAGTACAACGATCAGTACAACGAGAACATTTTTACGTATGTGAACAACATCAACACTGTAGAAGGGGGAACGCATCTCGTCGGTTTCAGATCGGCACTGACACGCTCACTGAACAGCTATGCATCAAAGAACGGGCTGGTAAAGGAAAATGGTGTACAGCTGACCGGCGATGATTTCCGCGAAGGTTTGACGGCAGTGATCAGCGTGAAAGTTCCGGAACCACAGTTCGAAGGGCAGACAAAAACAAAACTTGGGAACAGCGAGATCAAGGGAATCGTCGAGAAAGTTGTCAGCGACCAGCTCTCATCGTGGCTGGATGAAAATCCCGGAGACGCGCGGCGCATCATAGACAAATGTCTGCGTGCGGCGGAAGCACGGGAGGCAGCCCGCAAGGCACGGGATCTGACGCGCAGGAAGAGTGCACTCGAATCATCAAGTTTGCCCGGCAAGCTGGCCGACTGTTCAATAAACGACCCCGAACATTGTGAATTATATATCGTCGAAGGAGATTCTGCCGGCGGCAGCGCGAAACAGGGAAGAGACAGAAGGTTCCAGGCAATTCTTCCCATAAAGGGGAAAATCCTGAACGTCGAGAAGGCCAGACTGCACAAGATTCTTGAGAATGAGGAGATACGGTGTATCTTTACTGCGATCGGCACAGGTGCCGGCGAGGATTTTGATCCCACCAAGCTTCGGTATGGCAAAATCATCATCATGTGCGATGCCGATGTCGATGGATCACATATCCGCACCTTGTTGCTGACATTGTTCTTCCGCTACATGAAGGAGCTCATCGAGCTCGGACATGTGTACATTGCCCAACCGCCGCTGTACAAGCTGAAAAAAGGGAAACAGGAATTTTATGCGTACGACGATCAGGATCGTGAAGAGATTCTGAAACGGCTGAAAAATGAAAAAGGGAAAACCGAAGATAAGACTGCGGCAGCTGAAGAACCGGAAGAAGGAGCCGTTGTAACCCCCAGCGGCGTTGTGATCTCACGGTTTAAAGGACTTGGTGAAATGAATCCCGCGCAATTGTGGGGAACAACCATGAATCCTGAGACACGAACTGTTTTACAAGTGTCGATCGAGAATGCCGCCGATGCCGACAGAACGTTTTCAATCCTTATGGGAGATGAAGTCGAGCCGCGGCGGAATTTTATCGAAAAGAATGCAAAATATGTGCGAAATCTGGATGTGTGATTTGTTCGGCTCATGATGCAAAAAAACGCTGCCGGATACTGATCTTCGGGAAGAATGATAACAGGAAAAAGCTCGAGTTTTCCGAAAAGTATGATTTGTCGCTCACGGCAAAACAGCGATAGCATACCATGAACTTGCTTTTTGGAGGTAGAGTCCCTGCGGAAATTGAGGGTTTTCATTCCATCATTGGATGATATGATTAAGATGAAATCAGCTGTAGGCAGACGGCAGGACCTCGCAGATTTTGTGGTACTTAAGGAATTCAGGAAACAGGAGAAAAAACTGGAGCGCTAATGGCAGGTGTCAATGAAAAAGTAGTCCCCGTCGATATCGAAGATGAAATGAAGGGATCATACATCGATTACGCGATGAGTGTCATCGTTGCGCGTGCGTTGCCCGACGTGAGGGACGGTTTGAAACCTGTTCACAGACGGGTGCTCTTTGGGATGAACGAGCTTGGGCTTGCCAGCAACAGGGCGTACAAAAAGAGCGCGCGTATCGTTGGCGAAGTTTTAGGAAAATACCATCCTCACGGCGACACGGCGGTGTACGACACGATGGTCCGCATGGCGCAGGATTTCTCATTGCGCTATCCACTGGTCGACGGGCAGGGAAATTTCGGTTCTGTCGATGGCGATTCACCGGCTGCCATGCGATACACGGAAGCCCGGCTTTCGAGAATTGCGGAAGAAATGCTGCGGGATCTTGAGAAAAACACGGTTGATTTTTCTCCCAATTTTGACGACACACTTAAAGAACCCACCGTTCTCCCGGCACTGGTTCCCAACCTTTTGGTCAACGGGACGGCTGGAATTGCCGTGGGCATGACGACAAACATCCCGCCGCACAATCTCTCGGAGGTCATTGATGGATGCGTCACTATAATAGACAACCCCAGCCTTGAAGACGCAAAGTTAATGAAGATCATCAAGGCACCGGATTTTCCCACCGGTGGAATAATCTATGGTTACGAGGGTGTGAGGGATGCTTATAAGACCGGGCGCGGAAGAATTCTCGTCCGTGCGAAAGCAACAATCGAGACGGGACGGAATGAACGCCAGTCGATTGTTATTACGGAAATTCCCTATCAGGTCAACAAAGCGGGACTCATTGAGAAAATTGCAGAGCTGGTCCGCGATAAGAAGATCGAAGACATCGCCGATATCCGGGATGAATCGGATCGCGATGGACTTCGCGTTGTCATAGAGTTGAAGCGCGACGCGAACGCCACCGTTGTTCTTAATAATCTGTACAAGCACACCCAGATGCAGACGACATTTGGCGTGATCATGCTCGCGCTCGTTGACGGGAAGCCGCAGATCCTGACCCTGCGCCAGCTTATCGATCACTTCATCAAGCACCGGAATGCCGTCATCGTGCGCAGAACGAAATTCGATCTCGATGAAGCCGAAAAACGCGCCCATATTCTTGAAGGGTATATCATCGCCCTCGATAATATTGACGAAATCATCAAGCTTATCAAGAAATCGAAAGATGTGCCGACGGCCCAGGAAGGATTGATGAAGCGCTTCAAACTTTCGGAGATCCAGGCGAAGGCAATCCTCGACATGCGGCTGCAGAAACTGACCGGACTGGAACGAAAGAAAGTCGAAGAGGAATATAAGGAGACCATTAAACTGATCGAACGCCTCCGGGCGATCCTTGCGAGCAAGAAACTGCAAATGCAGATGATCAAAGAGGAGCTCCTTGAGGTCAAGAAAAAGTATGGGGACGAACGGCGCACAGAGGTCGTCTATAAGGCGGAAGAATTCAGCATTGAGGATATGATCGCTGAAGAGGATGTCGTTATCACAATCAGCCACAGCGGTTATATAAAGAGATTCCCCGTTTCGGGCTACCGACGCCAGGCGCGCGGCGGGAAGGGAGTGACCGGTGCTACGACGAAAGAAGACGACTTTATCGAGCACATGTTCATCGCCTCAACGCATCACTACATTATGTTCTTCACCGACAAGGGAAGATGTTACTGGCTCAAGGTGTTTGAGATTCCTGAAGCGGGGCGGGCCGCCCGCGGAAAATCGATTGTGAATATGATAGAAAAACCCGCAGATGAGAATATTGAAGCTTTTGTGGCAGTCCAGGAATTCGACAGCGCCCACAGCGTTGTCATGGTGACCGAGCTGGGCATGATCAAGAAGACACAGCTTGACGAGTACAGCAACATCCGCCGCTCAGGTATTGTAGCCATCTCGTTGCAAAAGAACGATCGGCTGAAAGACGTCAAGCTCTCGGACGGCACGAACGATATCATCATCGGGACTCATCACGGAATGGCGATCCGCTTCAACGAGAAGGAAGCCAGGCAGATGGGGAGAACAGCGGGTGGAGTGCGGGGGATCAAACTGAATAAGGGGGATAAAGTCATCGGCGGCGTCGTCATTAAACGCCGAAGTACAACGATCCTGGTCGTGGCTGAAAACGGCTTCGGAAAACGGAGTGACCTCGAGGAGTACAGAGTAAGCCACCGGGGCGGGAAAGGCGTTTTCACAATCAAAACCACAGAAAAAACCGGAATGATGGTTGCTATCAAGGAAGTACTGGAAAATGATGATGTCGTGGTTGTGACGACCCGTGGCGTGATTATCCGCCAGCCTGCAAAGACCATCCGGGTTGCCGGGAGAAACACACAGGGCGTCCGGTTGATTCGATTGGATGGTGGTGACAAGATCTCGGCGGTAGCTGTCGTCCCTTCGGAAGAAGAGGAGAAAGAGCCATCGCAGCCAGCGGCGAATAACGGGGAGACTAACCCGAAAAAGAATGGAGCAAAGGAACACGCCGAAATACGCGGTCGGGAAAAAGGGCCTGATGAAACGAAAGAAAAAACGCGGAAGGGGAAAAGTAAACCCAAAGGGGGAAAAGCCTAACTCACCTGCCACACATTCCGTTGTTAATCCGGCAAATGACTACGTCTTCGAGCTCGCCACGTCATTCATAAGCCAGGACGATAAGCCCCACCTTAAGACCGGATCCTTTCCGAACCGATTCTGACTACTGGTTATTCTCGCAATCAGGCATTAACACATAATCTATCATCCTGAGATTGCGCATGGCTGTTCTCTCATTGCAATTCACTCCTCTTCTTGCTACATTTGGCGTAACTTTCGAACATCCTTATCTATGAAGAAACTCACTCTCGACGGAAACTCTCTCACAGTAGAAGATGTTTATGCCGCCGCAACCACGCCCGCAGTAATCAGCTTCAGTCCGGCGTCAAAAAAACGTATGCGTGCGTCCCGGGAGATTGTGGAACGCTGGATCGATGGTGGGGATACTGTATACGGTATCACGACCGGTTTTGGCGAATTCAGCAATATAAAAATCGACAAAGAGAAATTAGAAAAGCTGCAGGAGAACCTGATTGTCAGTCATTCAGCCGGGGCAGGAGACCCTCTGCCGCCGGAGATTGTTAAGGCAATGACTATCCTCCGGCTTAATGCGCTCGCAAAAGGTTATTCGGGAATCCGGGTCGAGACCATGGAATTCCTGAGTGAAATTTTCAATCATGGCATAACGCCGATTATACCATCCAAAGGATCGGTGGGATCAAGCGGGGATCTCGCACCGCTCGCACACCTCGTACTTTCCCTTATCGGAAAAGGCAAAGTGTGGTTTGAGGGGGCAGTGATGGATTCTGTTATTGCGCTCAAAAAAATCGGGCTGAAACCATGGAAGCTGAGCGCGAAGGAGGGACTGGCCCTGGTCAACGGGACTCAAATGATGGCGGCGTATGGATGCCTGGCTGTTTTTGAGGCATTGGAACTGTGCAAACACGCGGACATCGTAGCCGCGATGAGCGTGGAAGCACTGAAGGGAAGCGATACCCCGTTCGATGCACGGATCCAGAAATTGCGTCCGCACGAAGGGCAATCCCTTTGCGCTGCAAATCTGCGGCGGCTTATGGCAAAAAGCGAGATTCGCGCCTCACACCGTCACAATGATCCCCGTGTGCAAGATGCCTATTCACTCCGGTGCATTCCCCAGGTTCACGGCGCTTCGCGTGATGCTGTCCGCTATGCGTATAAAGTTCTTTCAACAGAAATAAATTCCGCCACCGATAATCCGCTGATTTTCCCCAGTGAAAAAATTCACCTTGAAGGGGGAAATTTCCACGGCCAGCCGGTCGCGCTGGCGCTTGACTTCCTTGCCATCGCGCTGGCGGAGCTTGCCAATATCTCGGAACGGCGTACCGAGAGAATGGTCAACGGAAACCTGAGCGGGTTGCCGCGATTCCTCACCCGCGACGGCGGGCTGAACTCCGGTCTGATGATTGCACAGTATACGGCTGCATCGGTTGTCTCGGAAAACAAGGTCCTTGCCCATCCGGCCAGCGTCGATTCAATTCCGACATCCGCGAATCAGGAAGATCACAACAGCATGGGATCAATCAGCGCGCAGAAAGTGTGGCAGGTTTTGCATAACGCACAGACGGTTATTGCGATTGAAATGATGGTCGCGGCGCAGGGGATAGATTTCTCGCGCGTCAACCCGCAGGCGCACAAACTTATGAGAGCCGGCCGCGGCGTAGAGGAAGCTCACCGGACGATCCGGAAATATATCCCCTCTCTCCGTGAAGACCGGGTCATTGCGGATGATATTGCAACATCCCTTCACCTTCTGAAGGGCGGTTCAGTTCTCACAAATGTTCAAAAAAAAATCGGCACATTGGAGTAGGATTGCTGCCAAGGTGCCCATCACACAAATGTCACCCTAAAGAAGAAAATGAAACTGTCAGAAAAATTTATCCGCACCGTTCCTAAGGTTCTCCTTCACGATCACCTCGACGGCGGCTTACGCCCGCAGACCATTATCGAGCTTGCGGACGACCTCGGATATAAGAAACTCCCTACGAAGGATCCTCTAAAGCTTAAAGAATGGTTCCACAAAGGGGCTCTTCGGGGGAGCCTACCGTTATATCTTCAGGGTTTTGCGCATACGACTGCCGTGATGCAGACTGAAGACGGGCTGGAACGTGTTGCGTACGAGATGATGGAAGATATGTACCATGACGGCGTAGTGTATGTTGAAACCAGATTTGCGCCTGTCTACCACACGCACAAGGGACTTCACTGGGAAGAGATTGTGACAGCGGTGCTGCGTGGTCTTGAGCGCGGTCGGAGGGATTTCGGGGTGGAATTCGGGCTGATCATCTGCGCCATGCGTAACATGACCATCTCGACGGAGATGGCTGAGCTCGCGGTTGATTTTCGCGAGCGTGGGGTTGTCGGCTTTGATCTTGCCGGCGAGGAAGGGGGATACCCGCCGAAAAAACACGTTGACGCGTTTCATTACATCCAGCGTGAAAATTTCAATATTACGATCCATGCCGGAGAAGCATTCGGAAAGGAATCGATCTGGCAGGCGATTCAGTGGTGCGGAGCCCACCGCATTGGGCATGCGACACGCCTCATCGAGGATATTAAACTGGACGATGACGATCCTACGGAGATTGTCAGCATGGGCTATCTGGCGCAATACGTGCTTGATAAACGGCTGCCGCTGGAGCTTTGCCTGACAAGCAATGTCGACACGGGAGCTGTGAAGAATATCGAAGCGCATCCATTCAGAATATACTACCGCTATAAATTCAGGGTAACGTTAAATACCGATGATCGGCTTATGAGTGACACGACGATGACAAGGGAATTCAAGCGTGCGCAGGATGCATTTAAACTTACCCTCGATGATATGGAAAAACTTACTATCAACGCGATGAAGAGCGCGTTCCTTCCATATAAGAAAAGAATTGATTTAATTTATAAGAAGATCAAACCGGGCTACCAGAGGGCGAGGCGGAACCTCAGGTCCACGAACGGAAAAAGGTAAGGACCATCACTGTTCATTGGTGTTCTGTGAAAACGGCGAAGATTACATCATTTGCCTCAGTTTTTATAATCCTCTCCGGCATTCTGCTGGGTGGGTGTGCTTCATCTCCACGGTTCGCCAGTCGTCCGGAAGGAACCGTGCCCGCATCCCCCGAGGCGCCTGAACCGTCGTCCTATCGGAGCTATAACTACCTCGCGACAACGAACAATTGCGACTGTGAGAATTTTGAGATTCTCGACCAGACCGGCGTCGTCGGGTATGAATTTCACGCAACATACAGGATGGATAACGGAATTTACACTGAAATTGGAATTAAAATTAAGAACAATTCAAGCGACACGCTTTCCTTTGAGCATGCAGCGGCAAAAGTGGCCTCGCGAAATGTGCAGTATGAGTATAATGATAAATTCCTCCCAATTCCCCTTACAATGATTCCTCCGGGACGGTCCGACGAATTCCATCTCTCAGGCAAGGATCGAAGCGGTGAAAACGACTGGCACAAAATTGCCGGAGAGCAGGTCACGTTGACTATCCAGGGTTTACGGCTGGGAGGCAGGGATCTCAACACTCAAGTGGTAACCTTTGTTCCAAAAAATCCGATGATAGGGAAATAAAAAATCCCGCTCACCCGGGCGGGATTAAGCATTTCCGATTATTCGGTCAGCATCTATAGCTTTGCCAGCTTCGCATTCGCCCTTTTCACAAACGGGCTCGCGGGAAATTTCTTAATGAGCCGCTGATACTCTTCTCTTGCTTTCCCCTTGTTTCCCTGCGCGAGATATGCATTGGCAATCATCAGTTGTGAATCGTCTTTCTTCTCCGACCATTGGAAGTCGAAGACCTTCCTGAATTGCGCAATCGCCTCATCATATCTTTTTTGGGCAAACAAGCACTCACCTATCCAGTATGTGCAGTTATCTGCAAGCCCCTTGGGTGCCCCGTTATCAAGGAGTTGTTGGAATATGCCTGCCGCGTCATTATAATTTCTTTGGCGGAATTCATTGAGCGCATCCTGGTACGAACCGGAAGATTGACGGTGAACCGGCATCTTCTCTTCCACGGGCGGCGGCTGCGTTTTGAGAGTATCAATCTGCCGTTCAAGATCGGTTATCCGTGTGGAGAGCGCACGCTTCTCCTGTTCCAGCTTTGCAGCTTGGGCTTTTAGTGAATCGTTCGACACCTGCAGCGCATTAATCTCTTTCTGCATGTCCTCCGCGGCGCTTGGCAACTCCGGCAGCGTGGAACTGCTGCTCGAACAACCAATTTGACCGAGGAGAACAATGACAGGGACAGCAAGTACGCCTGGAAGATTCTTTATCATATGTCTCACGATGGCATTATTGTCGGCAAAATCGACGGTCAATGTAGAGAAAACGGTTTTGAAAGTCAAGAATGCAATTCCCGGTCTGCCGGCTCACTGACCTGGCTGCACTTCTAAAGCGAGATTCTTCGTCCCACTCGAGAAGCAGTGGGACTCAGAAAGACAAAAGAAGAGATTGTTTTTCTGATCCCGACGGAGTCGGGAGGACAATCTGGCAATTCAGTCTCTTTCTGAACAGAACGAAGTGGAGTGAAGAATCTGCCATATCATCTGGGAGGAGAGCTTATCGGCGCTCAGTGAACTGGCTGCACTTCTAAAGCGAGATTCTTCGTCCCACTCGAGAAACAGTGGGACTCAGAAAGACAGAGGTGTGGAGTGAAGAATCTGCCTTTTGACCAGAGAGACAAGCTCGTGGGCAAGCATTGCGCTGATGACACTCTAAAAAGCGAGATTCTTCGTCCCACTTGAGAAGCAGTGGGACTCAGAAAGACAGAGGTGTGGAGTAAAGAATCTGCCACATCCCGTCTCCCGATGAAGCCAAGAGAAGAATCTCAATCATCATCGAGTGGTAACATGTTTCATTCCACTCAACAACACAGTTGACCGGGCCTTTACAGACAACCCCGGTGATCCTTCGGGAGAAAATCTGAATGATTTGAAATTGAGCCGCTGCGCTGCAGGGCAATTCCTTGTTATTCACTTTCGAAATCGGTATATTTTTCATGAAGACAGATGGAGAATATGATGCGATCAATGGCTGCAAAAGTATTTATTGCCTGTGTTCTTGGAGTGATAGTTCTCGGGTGTTCTGGTTCTCAGAAGTCCGCCCAGGTTACGCCGGAGAACAGGGAGCTTTCACTTCAACATTTTCTGGAAGGATCGCTCCATGATCAGAAGGGTGAATATGCACAGGCGATCCTGGAATATCAGGAGGCGGTGCGCTACAAGCAGGATCCGGCGATTTACCAGGCATTGGCAAAAGATTATGCCTTGCTGAACAAAAGCGAGCGTGCGATCGAGATGGCCCGGGAAGCAGTGAAACTTGAACCCGGCAACAAGACCTATCATGAAACTCTCGCTGAAGTATACGTAGGAGGGCTCGATTATGACAACGCCGCTAAAGAATTCGCAACGATGATCAAAATCGATTCATCTGACCATGAAGCATGGTCAAGCCTTGCTCATCTGACCCAGCTCAAGGATCCCGATAAGGCACTCCTCCAGTACCAGCAGATTATTGAACGTTTTGGATCAGACCAGGACGCGTATCTTCAAATGGCACGGATTTATGACTCGGAGAACAAGCTGAAACAAGCCACCGAAGCGGTTGAAGGATTGCTGATGCTCGATCCGGGGAATTTTGAAATCAAAAAATCTCTGGGCGACCTTTACCTCCGCCAGGACAGCGTTGATCAGGCAATAAAAATTTATAACGACCTTGTAGAACTTCATCCGGAGCAGGTGGAGGTGCGCGCGGCGCTTGCTCATGCATTTCTTGTAAAACAGGATTACGAACATGCTGCAGAGCAGTTTGATATCGTCCTCAAGAAAGACACATTGTCGGTGGAAGATCAGCTCAGGTTTGGGCAGGTCTTTCTTTCCTTTATACAGAAAGATTCCCTCGTTGCCCCCTACGCTCTAAAACTGTTTGCGAAAATCCAGGCAAATTACCCTGCTGACTGGCGGCCGTACTATTTCCTGGGGGCTCTCAACAATATTATGCATGATGACTCAACTGCGCTTGTTGATTTTCATAAAGTCACGGAACTTTCGAAGACGAATCCTGACGGATGGATGGGCATTGCGACGATCTACTTCGATAAGAATAGTCTTGATGAGGCGATCAGCGTGCTGAAGGAAGCGGAGAAATATGTTCCTGAAGAATTTCGTGTGTATTTTCTTCTTGGTCTCACATACCAGCGGAAAAACCTCCTCCCCGATGCTGCCGCAACATTGGAGAAAGCCGTACAACTCAACGATAAAAGTATCGAGGCGCTGAGTTCTCTCGCATTAGTGTACGATGAGATGAAACGGAAGGATGAATCCGATAGTTTGTACGAGCACGCTCTCAGGATCGATCCGAAGAATCATCTGGTTCTCAACAATTATGCGTATAGTTTGGCGGAGCGAAAAATAGAGCTTGACAGGGCGTTACGGATGTCGAAGGATGCAGTTACACAGCAGCCCACAAACCAGTCCTATCTTGACACGTACGGCTGGATATACTATCAGTTGGGAAATTATGAGGAGGCAGAAAAGTACATCCAGAAAGCGGTCGATCTGGGAAGTGCAAGCGCGGTGATTATGGAGCATCTGGGAGATATCAATTTTAAACTCTCACGGAAAGAGAAGTCGATAGAATTTTGGAAGAAGGCTCTCGAGCTCGATCCGACCAACGAAGGGCTGAAGAGTAAAATTCAGCGGGGAAGTCTGTGATCCGATGGCTTGGCCTCGTTTTCCTTGTTGCGAATTTCGCAATCATTGGCGGATGCAGTGCTGCAAAGACCGTGAACCGCGAACGTCTCACCTCGCCAAAAGCGATCTTTGCCCGTGTTCAGGAGAGAGACGCGAAGGTTCGCACACTTGAAGGGGACGGTCTTCTTACAATTGAAAGTCCCGAAGGATCGAACAACGGATCCTTCGATGTCCGGCTGAAGAAACCTGATTCGCTTCGGCTGGAAATGTTTGGTCCGTTTGGTGTCAATGCCGGTACTCTCCTTCTCTGCCGCGGGAACTTTATTTACTATGATAAGCTGAACAATACTGCAGTCCTTGGCCGGCCCGATGGAAAAACTCTCCGCGCGATGTTCCGGCTGAAGCTGCAGTTTGATGAAGTTCTCCATGCCTTCACTGGTGAGTTCCCCCCGGTCCTCAGTTCTGATTCCCTGCTAAATCTATCAGTGCAAAAAAACAAGTACATCATCCATTACCGGAACGCGGACGGTGAAAAGGAATACACAATCGATGACGATTCCTTTGTCGTCACGGCGTATCGTGTCTTCGATGCGCAGGGGGAGGAAATCCTCTCTGCTGCATCCTCCCGGATACGCATGAGTGACAGCATTCCGGTTCCGAAGCTTCTGCGGGTGATCTTTCCGCTGGAAAGGCGTAGCGTAACAATTGCCTATGACGATATTACGCTCAATCGCCCCACCGAATGCACATTTTCTCTTCCAAAGCAAGCGGAGGTGATTGAACGGGAATGAAATCCTCCCGGATCATAGCAACGGTTTTCTGCGTGATGTTTATCTTTCTGGCCGGGACGCTGAACGGCCAGGATGAGATCTCAAAGAAACGTTCCCAGCTCGAAAAACTCCGTTCTGATATCGCCAAGGTAGAGGATCGGATCAAGGAAAAGGAAAAAACCGAGCACGCAACGCTGGAATTGCTCGACGCGTATGACCATCAGGCCACTCTTATCCGGAAACTCATCAAGAAACTTCACGACCAGGAGGAATCACTCCAGCAGGATATTATCACAACCCGCAAGAGTATTGCTGAACTGTCGGACAAAATGACTTTTCTCAAACAGCACTACGCACACTACATCCGGGCAGCATACATCAACGGTCGCTCGAATGACGTGGAGATTCTTCTCTCGTCCGCGTCTATTAATCAGTTCCTCATCAGATCGGAGTATCTGAGGAGATTCTCGGATCAGCGGAAAAAAGATATCGATAAAATAGATACACACAGAAGTGACCTCCAGCAGCAACACATCCAGCTTCAGGATGAGTTAAGTGAGCAGCAGCAGCTCATCGCTGAAAAGACCAGGGAGGAAAATAAACTTGCCACCCAGGCTAAAAGGCGGAAGGCAATGCTGGCAGAGATCCGTAAAGACAAAAAGAATTTCAAGCGTGAGATAAGCCGAAAACTTGACGCGGCCAAACAGCTGGAACAGCTGATCTCGAAACTTATTGAGGATGAGCGGATACGAAAGGAGAAAGAGTCGGCAGGAAAGCCCGCGCCGAGTCCGACAACCGGCGGTGCATTTGAAGTGCGCCGTGGGCGGCTCCGGTGGCCGGTTACTGGCGGGAAAATCGTTTCGAGGTTTGGGGCTCAGGAGAACCCCGCTCTCCATACCGTAACCCAGAACCCGGGGATTGATATTTCCGTGACAACCGGAAGTACAGTCTGCACAGTCGCAGACGGAGAGGTTTCGGCGATATGGTGGCTGCCATCATTTGGAAATCTTGTTATCATCAATCATAGAAACGGTTATCGTAGCGTGTACGCGCACCTCTCCGATATTACTGTCAGTGAGGGAGAAAAAGTTACTGAAGGCGAAGCGATCGGCAAAAGCGGTGAGGCGCTTTCAGGGCCGATGCTCCATTTCGAGATATGGAAGGATCGTGAAAAACTGGATCCTGAGCAATGGCTGGGGCAACGTGGCTTGACTGAGCGGTGAGAATCATCTCGCCGTCAATTCAGCGTTTCAGGCGGCCAGCCAAGGATAACCTTTCAGCAGAAAGCCCCCCCCGGTATCACAAAAAATTGTTCTGATTGTTCTTTTTGAATGTAACCAGCCTTGAAGCATGGAGATGTGCCTTCCCCAGGGTGCCTCGTCCGGAGTTGCCGAATCCTCCAAAAACCCTCAGAAATGGAGAATTCTGTAATCTCTATCACAATTTTTTCATTCCATTAAGCCGTCCATAACCCTGCTGTGTCGAAATAATACATTGAAAATGTCCCGCTGCCCTGTTGAAAATCCAAAATCACGTGCGGGCGTGTGGGAAAGGGTAGCGGGACAAATCTTTTGGAAATCTGAGTAACGAACTTATAAAATAGTGAACCATTCATCAAAAACTGATATGGGGATATTTCATACTTTTTTTCTTTTCACAATGGAGCAGTTTCGTGGTTCAGGATCGAGCGAGGCAAATTTTATTCCCTTCACACAGAGCCAGTTTTTGAGTTCTCAAGAAATCCGAATCTAAAACCAATGTCTAATCTATAGAGGAGATAATTATGAGGGGTGCATTAGGGTATGTTTTCTTCGTGAGCGTGATCGTGATGGCTGCGGTGGTTGGCTGCAGCAGTAACAATCCTGTTACACCCGCGGCGCAAACAGATCAACAGGTCCTTGAGCAGCAGGTGACAACCGTCGATTCGGTCGCGGGGTTCTCTACTTCGGATGAAGCTTCGATCGATGACAATGGAATGAAGGATCCGGATTACGCGGGGATAGCGAAAGAAGCAGTCCTCAATTTCCGTCCCGGGGCAATGCCGCTGGCCGATTCCCTGCAAGCGCTTCGGTGGGGTCGCGTCATTGACTGGGCATCAGTGGTTCGCACGTACACCGTAACGATGCTGGGTGATACCGGTGCACTTGTGTTGATAACAAAAACATTTCCCGGTACCTTCTGGGTGGGGTTCGGGACACTTGCCGGCGACAGCGTCGTGATCGATACAATTGTGAAGAAACCATTTGTAGAAATTGTCAACCGCAACGTTTTGTTCCGGCGGATAGGAAATTCGAGTGACAAGAGCAGGAACTGGCTCCCTGTAGCGATTTCACTGGCGCAGGGGAAGTCTCAGATGCCTGCGGCGTTCACTATAGACTCTCTGGAGGTCTCCGACATTACGCGAGGTTATGATACAGCGGTAACGGATCCATTGTCAACGTGGCTCCACCTGGGACTCCTGAGGGGTTCAATTCCACGGTTCGTCGCAGGCGACAGCGTCACAGTGAGGGTTACCCTGACAAGTGTCGACGATTCCGCCGAAATCGTTGTTCTCCGCCACAGCGTCCTCACCCGCGGATTGATCAACAGGGTAAGGATGAGACTGGTCTCTGCGACCGGTGGTCCCGGAAACTACACCCGCGTTTATGAAAGGACGTTCCGCACAAGCCTGCCGGCTATTCTTCTGGTGGGACGGTTTAACGCCCTTGTGGATGTCTTCTCGCGGGGTACTATTAACAGTCTGTCGGCTCCCTTTACAAACGAATTCTGGGCAAGCCCTTATATTGTTCTGCGCTGAAATAATTGACCTGATTTGAAATTTCCCGCTCGCTCGTTCTGATGATGAGACGGTGGACTCGATGAGATGATGGAGCTGCGCGAGCGGGATGTTTTTTCCCCTACGTTCGCAAGAGAGGATGTTAGGGGCAAATCAGAAGAAACGCCCCAAATTGAGATTTCCGGAGGTGGGTTACCTTCCGACAAACAGACGGTCGGCCAGTGCTTTCGGGAGGCCTGCTTTGCGTATTTTCGCGGCGGCTGTCTTAACATCATATTCGACTCTTACCTGTTCGTACGTGAACGAGTCTGTATTGAACACGCCGAAGCTTGTCCTCCAATCGCTATCGCGCGGCTGACCGATACTCCCGACATTGACAATAAATTTCTTCCCAGGAATAACTTCGAGGGTTTTGTCATCTTCACAAAAAACTTCCGGGACGTGTGAGTGACCCACAAAACAAACGGGCTGGGAGAAATATCCGAAATTGATCGCCGCGTCTGTCGGTGTGATAATATAATGCCATTCCTCGGGTTGGAAGGGGGATGAGTGGACAAACAGCACGCCGAATCGTTCAAGGGCAAAGGGGAGAGTCTTGATATACTCCCTATTTTCCTGGGTCAGCTCGTCGTGCGTCCATTCCGCTGCGATCCGGGCGTACGGATTGAAGTATTCGGACTTGTCGAGTTGAAGTGCAGCCTCATCGTGATTCCCGAGAAGTACGAGCGGCGTTAAGGGACGAATCAGGTCAAGACATCCGTTCGGGCTCGCACCATATCCGACGATATCGCCCAGACAAACAATAGAATTGATATTTCTTTCCCGGATAACCCGGAGTGCCGCCTCTAAGGCTTCGAGGTTCCCGTGAATGTCAGATATGATAGCAACAAGCATGGAGACACAATTTACAAATTATCATGAGAGATGCAAAGAGTTAATTATTCTCCTGCCGCATTAAGAGAACGGCAGGTCCTGTGGGGCTGTCAGTTTTCTAAGACACACAGTGCTGCAGTACGGAATGAGTCGACGGCATAACGACCCTCGGTGTGCAGTGTGACAATCCTGATTAAACCGGCGCGATGAATAAGTGAGCTTCCCGCCTTACACGTGATGCTCCCGGAAACGATCGTGTTACGTTTTTTGTTGTTTCTTTTTCGCGGCGGGAAATAGAATGTTGTTGAGGATGATGCGGTACCCTGGTGAATTTTTGTGAAGCTTCAGATCCGTCGGAGGGCTCCCCACCTGATGCTGGTAATCCTCGGGGTCATGACCGCCATAAAATGTGAACGTTCCCCTCCCATAATTCCCGTGAATATATTTCACTTCCTCCGTTCCTTCACGTTCCGCAAGAATGGTTACTGTTGGCTTAATAAGACTCTTCTTGAATGCAGTCGTTTGTCCCATGAATCCCTTGATGATGGAGACATGATCCTGGGTGAGCATGGTCGGGACTGGGTCGTACTTGGCAGAAAACTCAAAAAGTGTGAAATAATCGGTGCTAGGATCGCGAATAGGTGCCGGGTCGCTGGGAGGGATATCAATGTCGGAATACTCATATCTCAGCGGGTTCATTTCGATAGTGAAATTCTGAAAGGCGAGGCACTGGGAGTAGTCCAGCTTTTTCTGCGCATCCGGGTCGGCGGGATCGCCGTCGTAGATTGAAGCGCAGATATCCGTATTCTGTGCAGCAAGGGCGATGTCGTAAGAGTCGGTCGCAGAGCACATCGCAAACATGAATCCGCCGGCAGCAATGTACTCTTTGATCTTTTTCGCCACCGCAAGCTTGACCTGGGAAACTTTCTTAAATCCGAGTTCTTTGGCTTTCCGTTCGTACAAGACCTGCTGTTCAACATACCATTGTGCGTTTCCAAATGTGGCGTAGAATTTTCCGTACTGGCCTGTGAAATCTTCGTGATGAAGATGGAGCCAGTCATACTGAGCAAGTTTGCCCTCGAGGACTTCTTGATCCCAGACCTTATCGTAGGGAATTTCGGCGTATTCCATAGCCAGAGTCACAGCGTCATCCCAGGGTAAGAAGTTGGGAGGAACGTAGACGGCGATTCTGGGCGCCTTCTCGAGACGAACAGCGTCCATATTTGTATTCTCCGCCCCGACCTCGGCGTAGATTTGTGCCGCCTCGGAACCGGAAAGTTGTTCATAAGAAACTCCCCGTATCATGCATTCATTAGCAACCGCGTCCAATCCGTCGATCATGAACGAACCGCCGCGATAGTTCAGGAGCCAATCGACAACGATGTCCTTGGTCAATGCCCAGTACGCAATGCCGTATGCTTTCAGATGGTCGGTTTGCTTCAAGTCCATCGGAATGAGAATCTTTTGTGCTTCAAGAATTGAGGGAAGGCCTGCCAACAGTATCATTATCACGCCCACAACAGCGCAGCATCTTCTTATCATATCGCATCTCCTCGCAGTTCTCTGATACTCTTTCTGGCCTCACTGACATAAATAGACAATGGAAACTTCTCGAGCAGCGTTTGATATGACGCAATTGCCTTTGCCGAATCCTTCAATCCATTCTGATAGACCTCACCGATTTTCATCAGTGCCTGGTCGAGCGTGATGCTCTCCGGATAATCCGTCATTAACCGTTGATATGAGGTGAGCGCCTCCGGATACCGGCCAAGAAGTGTATAGATATCACCGATGCTCATGGTGGCCTCATCGACGAGTGACGATTTTGGAAATGACTGTATAATCGACTGATACGCCGAGAGGGCATCCAGGAACTTTTTTTGGCGGCGGAGAAGGTCAGCGTGCGCATACACTTTGAGTGCCGGTTTATCGCCTTGCAGGCTTTCCTGGATGAATGCCTGAAGTCCGATGGCGTCGTTAGCCACATCCGAGTTTGCGTTTCTTCCCAGATCGCCCAGTATTGTGAGAGCGGAATCAAAGTTTTCCCTGAAGTACTGCAGCTCACCGAGCCGCAGAGCGGCTCGATCCTGAATCGGATTAATCCGGAGGCCTTTTCCCGCGAGCGTGCGATATTCTGTCCCGGCATCATCGAGCCGTCCGAGGAGGACGTCAATGTCGCCCAAACGCAATGCCCCCTCCATCATAACCTGTGGAAACTTGGCATAGGCTCTGACAAGTTGTTCGAGAGATTGGCGGGCTGCCGCGAGATCAAAGTACTTTTCTTGCTCGAGAATGGCGATTCGAAGTGCCGAGCGCGCGGCGTTCTCTGTCGCAGGAAACTCTTTGACGACCTGTTCGTAGGCGTTTACCGCGGCTGCATACATAGAAGCTTCCCGCTCATGAGAGTGTTGATCATCGGTAAAGGGGTGATCCCGGCCAAAAAGCCGGAGTGTGTCCTGCTCCTCGTCGGATGCTTCAAGCGATTGCGCGTAACCGAATTTGACCTCCGCCAGCCGGTCGAACTTCGGATAATGATCCATGACATCTCGAAATGCCGTAGCTGCTACCGTGAACGATTTGTCGTGGAGCGCGCGCTGGGCGAAGCTTGCCAGCTCGTGTCCCGCAGCATTCGCTTTCTCATCGATCGCCTTGGATACATCATACGCCCGGTCATAGTGTTTACCCTCCATATACACCCAGGCAAGAACGCGCAAAACAGGGAGATTATTTGAAGAAGATTTTGCTGTATCTTCGATTACCCTTGTCGCTGCCGCAAGGCCTTCAGGGTGACTCGTGTAGCTTCCGATTTGTGTCTGGACATATCCAGTCTGCAATGGATCCTGGCCGAGGAACGAAAGGTATTCCCTCGTGGCGTCTTCATATTTCGACGTTATTGAGTAAAGGTAGGCAAGTTCACCTGTAAACAGTTTTGGTGTCGAGGTTGCCTTCCGGGCACGCAGGTACACATCAATCGCCCGGTCGAATAACCGATTCTGTGTCATTGAACCCGCCACTGCCTGATAGGTTACGGCCTGCTTCGGGCTCACGGCAATTGCACGGTCCCACTCCTCAACCGCTTTGGTCTCGCTCGAGTTTAAATAGTACATCGATGCAAGCTCACAGTGGAGGCTGACATCGGCGGGATTACGCTTGAGCTGCCCCTGGAGGATGACCATCGCGGAATCGTACATCTTCAACTGCACGTAATCCTGCCGGAGGGCATTCAGTATGACGGTGTTCAATGGATCTTTTGTGAGGAGATCCTTGTAAATTTTTATTGCAGCCTGAAAATCGCCGGAACGGTCATAGCTCTGCGCAAGCCTGAAGCGGAGATCGTTGTTTTCACGCTGCTGCGGGTAAAGAAGCGAGGTTACGGCAAAGAGAATCAGAGCGGGATAAAAAAGCCGCGCCGGGTGTCGAAGAACCATACCATCATACATCGAAAATGTGATTGTGCTTCCTATAATATAATAACAATTCCACCAATAAAATCAATGAGCATATCCGAAAGAGTCAATCAAATTGCATATTATTGTAGAACTTTGTTTATTTGTTAAATCTTTCCCGGTGTGCCTCACAGGTAGGCGGGATATCAAAGTATTCACTTGTTCTTCCACTACAATGATTTTTAAACAGTTTCAGCATGAGGAGGGAGCGTGCCTCTCTTATCTTATCGGGTGTACACAAAAACAGGTGTGCGCAGTTATTGATCCACAGCTCAGGACTGATCTCTATACAAGCTATGCCGATGCCCACCGGATGAAAATTGCAGCAATTTTTGAGACGCACGCCCAGGCGGATCATTTGTCGGGGGCGAAGCTTCTTGCAAGGGAGACCGGTTCGCTGGTGCACTATCATGAAACGGCGCAGGCGCAATATCCCATCGAGCGGGTGCGTGATGGCCAGCCGATAGCAGTTGGAAATCTTCTGCTTAAAATTCTTCACACGCCCGGACATACGGCCGACAGCATTTCAATTCTCGTGAGTGACACAACGCGAGCTCTCGAGCCCTGGCTTGTCTTCACCGGTGATACATTGTTCGTGGGAGACACGGGAAGGCCCGATCTGGATGGCAACCCGGAAAAACTCTACGACAGCATCTGGGGGAAACTCCTGACACTTCCTGACAGTGTTGAAATCTATCCGACGCATTACGCCGGTTCGACATGCGGAAAAGCTATGAGTCCGAAACCCTCTTCCACGATCGGTTTCGAACGACGCTTCAATCCGGCGCTCCAGGTTTCCTCGAAGAAGGAGTTCATCGAATTTGTCATGGCGGATCTGCCTGTCCAACCGCCGCGATTCCAGAAAGTAAGACAGTACAACCTCGGTGTGATGAAGGACCCGCCGATCGAGAAAACGTACGACACGAACTCGGTTCAGATCACGGTCGAACAACTTAAAGAAAGGCTCGACAAGGGTGAGCGGCCATTCCTTCTTGATGTGCGTGAGCCCTTCGAGCGCAGCATTGCGGATCTTGGCGGCACACTCATTCCCATGGCGCAGATCCCACACCGGTATTCAGAGCTCGAAACACACCGTGAAATCATTGTCTATTGCCACCATGGCAACAGGGCCCAGAGGGTTGTGGAGTTTCTCTATGAAAAGGGGTTGTCGAATGTCAAAAACCTTGTGGGGGGCATCAACGCGTGGTCAGAACGCATCGATCCTGAGGTCCCAAGGTATTGAGTTCAGGAGAACCTATTTCTTAAGATATTTCCAGTTTCTCGGCTTTCCCTCCGACAGCCATTCAATGGCGGTCGCCATCCGTTTATTCCTCGTCTCTTCAGTCTTGGCCTCAGTGATCCAGTCAAGATATTCCTGCTTGTGTGAATTGCTGAACTCGTCAAACGTTGCCAGCGCTTTCCGATTTTTCCCGAGTGCGAGTTTGAAATATCGCGGGATGACGAGTTTCTTCTTACCGGCTGGTTTTGATTTTCGAGGGACCTTTGTGCCTCCTTCATTTAACCGTGCGGCTTCTTTAATATAGGCGATGAGGACGCTGTCGGGTGGCAGATCCTCGAGCGTCCGGAGGCGGCCGAAATTCCCCATCGAAGTTTTCTCAACCGTGGATAATCGTTTTTGAGGGTCATTCATTAACCGCGCTTTCCAGAAATTGAAAGCGCAATGTTCCTTGAACGCTGCCATGCTGCAGAGTATTCCCCGATGCTCGAAGTTCGGAAAACTCCATTTCATCGTTTCAACGACATCGGGACACGCCTGATGCACCAATTCCCTGATGTGGCGGAGAATCGGCTTTGCGAAATCCCCTGCGTTCGAAATGTACGCTTCAACGCGTTTATCTTTTGTTCCCATGCCGGCGATCTCCTTTCTGGTGGTTGGTGGAGTTAGTGAAGGTGCGAAAAACCTTGCGCAATGATGTTCAAACTCTGGGTTTCAGAATGAACAAAAAATCAAGACCAAATTTATGTAACCCCGGGATCATCTGGAGATTACCCTGCACGAACCTGTATCGATAATAGAATGCTGAATGCTTGCGCGGCGTGTCGGGTAATCGGATATCCTGCGATGACGCCGCACCAGGAGATTTGCGTGGGAAATAATCCTGTTTCCAGTCTGACTTTCGGGGAAGATATCCGATGCTTCTCATTCCGCGCTTTATACTATACGTCCTTCTTGAGAGAACAGTAAAACCGATTTGATCGAAAAGCCGATAGAGGGATTTTGCCGGAAAAAAGAAAATATGTCCGTTCTTACTGCGAGCCGGCAATCTTTCGGTTTTGTAGAAATCGATCAGATCGAGACTGTCGTTAAATCCGTTCGGGACTGAAAGAAAGAAGATCCCATCGGGTTTAATGACGCGGCGGCATTCTTTGAGGAGGGAGACCGGTTCCAGGACATGCTCGAGGACGTTATTGACGTGCACATAATCGAAGTAGCTGTCAGGAAAACCAGCATCGTAGAGATCCCCGCTTCGCACATTGAGCTCTAAGGATTCTCTTGCAAACTTCACGGCACTCTCGCCGAAATCCGTCCCGAACACTTCCCAATGTGAATGATTTTTTATTCCATTGATGAAGAATCCGGTTGCGCAACCGACATCCAGGAAACGGCCAGCCTCCTTCCAGCGCTTCAGCCGCCGGGCAAATGCCATCCCCTTCCCTTCTTCGCGCCAACGATCGAAATCATAATAGGATGCAGAATAAAAGGACTCGAGTTCATGGACAGTCGGCAGCGGGTCGAAGAAAATGACTCCACACACAGGGCACTCCACAAGGTCGAACTCTGTACCATATATAAGGTTAACCTTGCAAAGAACGCGCCGCCGGGTACTGTCTCCGCAGATTTTGCACCGGTTCATCTTCCCTGATCCGTTACGCTTTGTTTCTCAATTCTTTTGTGAAGCGTTGTCATTTCCATTATTCTTGTCGAATCATAGGATCTGTTCGGACCCTTTTTGAGAAATGCCATCACGTACTTTTTCATCCCATACTGATCGGCGCCGAGATGCTTCGCAAGGGACGAATCATAGCTTGCTTCTGTGGCCATACTCCCGGATTGTCCATAAGCAACCGTCAGTGAAACGACAAGCACAACAGTTAAAAGTTGAAATGTTCTCATCGAAATTCTTTGATCAGGTGTATTGAGATTAAAGCAAAATAATAAAACTCAGGGTACAATTCCAGGAAGCGGGGTGGGGATAAACGAGAAAGATTCTGCTGTGCTTATCCTCATCAGGGCGAATAAACCCGGGTCCAGTCCCAGGCCAGATAGGGGAAGAGGGAAGTATAATCGTCGGTCCAAAGTCTTCCGCCCACATAGTTAGTGCTGGGTTGGACACTTGCCTTGACAATATCGGTATTGTTAAGAATCGTCTGGTTGTTTGTCGCAAGAACCCATTGCGACGGCATCTGAATGACCCTGGATTCGGTGGTGGGGTTTAGTACAAACCGCGACCGAAATCCAGCCTGTTCGACCATTGCTGTGACCAGCCAGGAGAGTTCAAGGTATCGCACGGAGATATGCAGGGCGAGCACTCCGTCGGGTTGAAGATGACGTTTGTAAATCTCAAAGGCTTCTCTTGTGAGAAGGTGCACGGGAGGCATATCGCTGTTGAAAGCATCCAGGACGAGAATGTCGAATTTCTGCGCCGGTTCGTTTTCCAGGGAAAGCCGTGCGTCGCCGGGCACAATTTCTACGTTCCCGCGGCAATCTTGCAGGTAAGTGAAGTACTCCTTGGCAAGGCGGATGACGTCCGGATTGATTTCGTAAAACCTGATTGAATCGGTCGGACCGATCCACGTTGCTATAGTTCCGACGCCAAGCCCGACTGCGCCAATTTTGCGATGATTCTTTTTCGGGTAATCGCGAAAGCAACGGCCAACGCCGCTGTTCATCGTGTAGTATGTTGTAGCAAGCTGTGGATACTGGAGGAACTGAGCCCCGTGGACAATTTTTCCGTGGAGGAGTGTTCGATAAGCGAAGGAGGGATCATCGGTCTCGGTCTGGATTACTTTCAGAGTTCCGTAAAAATTTCTGACTCGTTCCTCGGCGTGCTGTTTTGAGCTATTGTATGCGTTGACGAATACATAACCGACCCCGAGTACGCCCGCCAGAAGTACCAGCCATGCCCAACGTGGCTTGCCGTGGTAAAGAATGCTCTTTCCATCTGTCGAGAGAACGATCAGGAGAAGGACCGGACAGAGAATCAGACCAATATAAAACTCGGTATACTCTTTAAATATGACCGGCGAAATGATTGCGACAAAAAAACCGCCAAGAGCTCCTCCGGCTGCAATACTCAGATAATACCCGGTCAGGTTCTCCGCCGGAGGCTTCAATCTCGCAAGTTCCCCGTGGCAAACCATGCAGGCAACGAAGAGGAGTGCCGGAAAAATGCTCAGGGAAAGAAGAGTTGGCGTATCACTGTTGATTAAAAGAAAAATCACCAACGCTGTGTACGCCAGAAGAAGCGCGATGCCAAACCACAAACGTGAATACCAGCGTGGTTTATCGAAACATATGATGAATGTAAGTAGATAAAGCGTCAGAGGAAGTATCCAGAGAAAAGGCACGACCGCGATGTCCTGGCAGAGTTTATTCGTTGTTGCGAGGAGGAGGATGGATGCAGTCGCAGGGAGCGCCAGCCATAAGAGCCGTGAGCGGGTGTCCGGACCCACAGAAGTTCGAAAAGTGCCCGGAATGACGCGCCTCGCGCTTACTAAAACAAACCACGCACAAAGTGAGGATGAAAGCACAAAGACAGCTATTCCCCACGACCATCCTATCGCTTGCCAGCTGCGCGAAAGCGAGGGTTCGATAACGACGGGGTACGCAAGAAGTGCAAGCAGCGATCCGGCGTTAGATAGTGCATAATAGCGGTAAGGGGAATTCGCAGGGTAAACTGATGTGTACCACTTTTGAAATAATGGTCCGGTTGTGGAGAGAAGAAAATACGGAAAGCCGACCGACCTTGTCAGCAACCCGAGCACTTGCCAGGTGGGGTCGTTTTGG
>JAWOMQ010000083.1:0-4177 GCA_033852415.1 Bacteroidota bacterium | reverse complement strand
GGCGACAAGGATTATCAGGGAATTGCGCGGCAGATTGTTCCTCTCGCGGATCGAGTTGTCGTAACCAAGCCGCACTATGCGCGTGCTCTTGATGTTGTGTTCCTCGCTGGAGAGATCCGGAAATTGCATGCGCAGGTCACTTCCGCCGAGACCGTGGCAGCGGCCATTGCTCGTGCCAGGGAGGACGCATCTCCTGATGACCTGATTCTGGTGACGGGTTCACTCTATGTAGTTGGTGAGGCGCGGGCAATTCTGGCTTCTGATCCCTGTGCGAATGGAGCGAAAACACTGACCGGTCTCAAAGGATGAGGGCAAACAGGGACATCGTCAGAACGTTTCACTGGCAAGGTTGTACTGATATCAATATCGGAGAAAAGCACGGACGGTCTTGGTCGGGCAGTGAAAATACAATGACCTGAATCACTGATATGGGGCGAAGATCAGAGTTCATACTTTTTGTGATACTTCTCATCGGTATAACGAACGGCCTGTTTCAATATGCCCGAGCGGAAGTGCCTCAAAAGAAAATCCCCGTTACGGTGACGGCCGACAAACTTGACTATGACCGCGCCGCCGATGTGTACGTCGCTGAGGGGCACGTAAAAATAGAGCAGGAAGGCATCCGGCTTGAAGCAGAGAAGGTGGTATTGAACAACAAAACCGGCGAGGCCGAGGCATCTGGGAAAGTCTATCTCCAGGATAAGGACAATGTCGTTCGTGCAGACAAACTGAAAGTAAACCTGAACACCCACGAGGGAGTGATTTATCAAGGCGACATGTTCATGAAGAAGGACAACTATCATCTTAAGGGAGACGTTATCGAGAGACGATCGGAGAGTGTATACCACATAGAGCAGGGCGAGTTTACGACCTGCGATGAGAATGACTGGTTTATCAAGGCAAAAGAAATGAACATCGATATGACCCGCTACGCAACCGGCAGCCACGTATCCCTGAATCTTGGCGGAGTGCCCGTATTTTATACACCGTATTTTCTTTTTCCCGTAAGGAGGCAGAGCGGTTTTCTGATTCCAGAACCCGGGTACAGCAGCACGGACGGATTTTTCATCAACAACGCTTTTTTCTGGGCTATATCCGATTACAAAGATGTGACCTTGTATTCCGATTACCGCACACGAATCGGTCATGGTACAGGAATAGAATATCGGTACAATAACTCCCAGGAATCCATGGGTCAGCTCTATTACAAGTTCTGGAATTTGCTCCGAACCGGTGTGACCCGGTGGGATTTCCGGTTTCAGCATGCCGAGGAGTTTGCTGAGGATCTTTCAGCCAGGGCGGACATAAATCTGGTAAGCGATGAGCACTACTATTATGATCTCGAGAAAACGCTTGAGTTGCGGTCCAAGCCATACATCGACTCCAACGCTTTCTATGTAGAGCGATGGAATACCGCATCTCTGTATCTCCTGGGACAGTACTCAACAGATCTTACCCAGACAAACGAGAATACCGTTCAGAAACTTCCGGAGCTCCGATACACCATTTTTGAAGAATCCCTTGCCGGACCACTGCATCTTAATTTCGACGGGTCCGCGACGAATTTTTACAAACAAGCTGGAGACGGTGCGCGGCGCATTGATTTCAAGCCGGAATTAACGGCAGTATTCAGCGGCGGCGGGCTGAGTTTGACCCCCCGGGCGGGCGCCCGGGCAACATTTTATGACCGGAGTGCCAACAGCACCGAGCCAACGGAGCGAAAATACGCCTACGCAGAAGTAGATTTAAATGCAAGACTTTCGAAAGTGTATGGGGTTGACAAAGACGCCGGGGTTGGACGCATCCGGCATTCAATTGAGCCAACAATATCTTATACGTATATTCCGCACATCGATCAAGGTGATATTCCGCAATTTGATGCCACTGATAATGTATCCGCGCAGAATGTAACAGCTTTTTCTATCATTAACAGGGTGACCGCCCACTACAAGGAGTCGAAGGACTCGGTGAATTACACGACTTTCGATTTAATGGTGTTGAAGCTTTCTCAGTCCTATGATCTGAACGTGGCGCAGGATCAAAGCGGTACCTCACATGCCCGTTCTGATATTCTGGGAGAATTGTTTGTAAGGACCCCGAAAACCTTCACCATGAAAGCAGACGCAACATATAATAACTATACACGCCTCATATCTTCCCGTTCCATCGGTGCTACCTACACCGAGGGTATCATAAAGATGAATCTTACCGAGCAGTATCTTCAAAATCCTGCCACGCACTTCCTGATAGGAGGAGGGGATGTAAAGCTCGCAAAGTGGGATATAGGTGCCCAATTATGGCGAGATGTGCAAAACAAGAAAACAACGCAGGAAGAATACCGTGTGCACTATGCTTCTCAGTGCTGGGGAGTCAGCACAGTATATGTTATTAAGCCGGGGGAAACGCGATTTACCGTGATGCTGGATCTGAAAGGAATCGGGGGAAATGTAAAACAGTAGAAACGGAGGTACTGGTGAGTGGTGAAATCATTGTATTAATAACTGCATCTTCAGAAGATGAAGCCGGGAAGATTTCAAAGGCGCTTGTTGACGAACATCTGGCCGCTTGCGTGAACATTGTTCCCAAGATTCGGTCCCTTTTTTTCTGGAACGAACTGACCCAGGATGAGTTCGAGACGCTTCTTATCGCAAAGAGCAGGCAACCGCTCCTTGAACGGCTGATCACCCGGGTAAAGTCTCTTCACTCATATACCGTGCCAGAGATTCTGGCTCTTCCTATTATCGGGGGTTCCGCGGATTACCTGGCTTGGCTCAAAGAAACGACGAAGGGATAATTAAGCGGTACGCGTCTAAAGGGCAGAGCGGAAAGCAGGTTCGGCATAATTCCGGCCATTTTCAGAACAACACATTATTGTCGACATAATATAAGGAAAAATCTTGACAATCTTGAGTGCTTTATGTTATCCTTTAGTCGGTTGTGTGCGCTCTTTTTCCGGAGGAGTGATGAGGGTAAATAAATCGCGGAAACTCAAGAAAAAAGAGTACTTTACCTTTATGTTCCTTCCCGGTCCTAACGAGCGGGTACGAACTCTCAGTATATCAAAATCAGCACTAAAGACAGCGCTCCTTTCTTTATTTGGCATCATCATCCTCTCTCTCTATCTTGTCTACGAATATAACGATGCGAAAGATAAAGTGTGGGAACTGCAATCAATCCGTGAGGAGTTGATGCAGCAGAAAGCACAGGTCCAGAATTTTGCTTTGAACATGCTGGACTATAAAAGACAAATGTTCCTGCTACGCGACCTTGATACGAAGCTTCGCCGAGTCGTCAGCCTCGGCCCCCGCGACCGGGCACAGCAAGTACTAGGCATCGGAGGCCCTGATGAATTGGGGATCCAGAATCTGGCCACGATGGGGGAGAAAAAACAGGAAGAAGCCCTGAAGGAAATGCACCAGGAGCTATCGCAGTTGAAAGGTGCAGCATCACGGCAAGAGACCAGCCTCCAGATGTTGATTGAATATTTTGAGGATAGGCGGTCGCTGTATGCTTCGACGCCGTCGGCCTGGCCGGTTCGTGGATGGGTTACGTCCCCCTTCGGCAACAGGACTTCTCCGTTCAGCGGAATCCTCAAGTTCCATGAAGGTTTGGACATCGCAGCCCAGACCGGGACGCCGGTAATGGCGCCGGCAGATGGAGTTGTAGTAAAAGCTGGTTTCAGCACGGGATATGGGAATATGGTTGAAATCAGTCACGGGTACGGAATTAAAACGATTTTTGCACATAACTCCCGGCTTAACGTGAAAGCCGGCCAGCGTGTGAGACGTGGTGATGTCATATCGTACGTCGGCGATTCGGGATCCAGTACGGGTCCCCATCTTCACTATGAGGTGCGGCTGAACGGATTGCCCGTGAATCCGGTAAAATACATGAATTAAAAGGCAGTTGCGAAGACACCTCCTTATATTATCTTGTCGATGTCTTCTCTTTTCCACAAATATTTTATGGTTGGCCGGGGAAATGAGCATGGGGGATGTGCTTAAGGCTCTTTCCCTTGTTGTTAAAACCGTTTCCGTTCTCAGTGTTTTCGGAGACAATCCGTAGCGGAAACAATCAAGGAGGGAGTAAGTTTTATGTCGACGGGGAAAGTGAAGTGGTTTAACGAAGCCAAAGGATATGGTTTCATCGAGCCGGATGGAGGAGGACGGGATGTTTT
>JAWOMQ010000190.1:0-16724 GCA_033852415.1 Bacteroidota bacterium | reverse complement strand
CAGCGCCCCCCTCGATGCCG
The DNA here is from genome assembly GCA_033852415.1 of Bacteroidota bacterium. Lineage (GTDB taxonomy): Bacteria > Bacteroidota > Ignavibacteria > UBA10030 > SZUA-254 > DATKPE01. The sequence continues at coordinate 16,704 of JAWOMQ010000190.1, read as the reverse complement.
ATGTATGCGCCGCCACTGCTGATCCACGTCTTCAGTTTCTGAACAAAATTGGAGTCAAGCAGATTTTTGTAACCCTGCCCGTCTCTCCCATCGTCGGGAAAGATAATCGCCGTGTAGTCATGGAGATCAGCCCGGCGTAACTGGTCGAGCTTCATGGGGGTGAAGCCGATCTCATACATATCGTCGAACAGAGACCAGATTTCCCCGTACGACTCAGCGTTCACGGGAGAGCCTGTGACGACAATGATCGAAGGTTTCTTCAATCGTACCGCCCGGTCTGAACCAAGATCGATGCCGCTCTGCGAAAACCCGGTATTCGCGGAATAAATAACCGTATGATAGCTCATCGCCAACGTCGTGATGTCGTGTTCAAGATCCGGGGGATTGCCCGCCACAGGAATGATCATTGTTCCGCGCCGGAACCTGACATCGTTCAGCACAAATTCCTTCATGGCGACATTGACCCTATAATTGTGTTGAAGGAGCCACGCCAGCACGCGATCGGCGTCGTTTGTGTTCCATTGCATGAGATAAGCATACGAGGCTTTACCGCCGACCACCGCTCCGGCAGGAACAGTTGCTGAATCGACCCTGCTCACTGGAACTGAAATACTTGACCCAGTCCAGTAAGTTTCCACACCGTATGCCAGCGGGAGTGTCCAGGTTGATATGTCATAAAAAAATGTATCACTCAGAACGGGATCGGGTTCCAAAAGCGCTGTCAGGAATCGCGTAGAGGGTTGTGCAGTCCTGATGACGAATGAGCCGGCCGGAAACTTTTTCGATTGTGTTTCTTTCACGAAGTATGTATGCAGCCCGCCCGCGGAAAAATTTTCGCTTGCCCGGTAGACTTCAATCCCCTCGTTGAGGAGGAGCGTTATCATTTTGGCTGCGCGTGATGGATCCGTGGTGGGATCCACAAGATATTCTTTCACACGACTGTTCTCCGCCTCTTTCAGCGCATCGGCGAAGAACGAGTAATAGTTCCTGAGTAATTCTGCCTTGTGTTGAGCGGTTGTGCGGAGAGTCGTTAGTGATGTCTCCGAATGGCGGTCAATTCTGTCTCTGAGGGTGAGAGTGGTCTCGTCTGAACGCCGCACATGCAAACCCGCCTGGCCTGCTTGTTCGTAGGTCATGCCGACGGCTCCGTGGAGGGAGGGCCAGGAATCTCCGTACCCGGGATAGAAGAGGTCGAATGATTCGCCGCTCCAGTAATTCCATCCTTTCTTGTCAAATGCTTCTGCGTTGGCTTTTCCGAATATCCTGTCCCATTCGCTCGTCGAAGGAGGAATGTTTTTGTTAACCGGCTTAAAGGGTGGGAAGAAGAAGTAAGAGCTGTTGTACGACATTTCATGAAAATCGACATGCACCTGCGGCATCCATTCACGATAGGCTTTGACACGCGCCCGGCTTTCAGGTTGTGTGAGCCACGCCCAGTCCCGGTTGAGATCAAAAAAATAGTGATTCGTTCTCCCCGAAGGCCAATCTTCATTGTGTTCAATTGCATTCCTGTCCTCAACCGGTGCCTTGCCTGAATGCGTTTGCTCAAAAGCAACATAGCGTTCATGTCCGTCCGGATTGAGCAGCGGATCAATGACGACGACGACATTCTTCAATAATGCTTTCGTGCTGTCATCAGAGGCGCTGAGAAGCTGGTGTATGACATTCAGTGCCGCCTCGGGCGATGATGCCTCGTTTCCGTGAACTCCATAAGAAAGCCACGCAATCGCCGGCGTCGAGGTTATGATCCGGTTTGCCTCGGCTGCCGAAGTTATTCGTGGATCGGTAAGCCGTTTGATGTTCGTTCTGATATCGTCCAGACGGAATAAGTTCTGCGAATCGCTAATAACCACAAGGTAAAGGGTCCGGCGTTCACAACTTTCACCATAGGGTATAAGTTTCATCCGATCCGGCGCGGCATCGCGCAGCGCGCGTAGATAATGTTCGAGATCTGCGTACGACGTGAAGCGTTCACCCAGATCATAGCCGAGGATTTGCCGTGGTGTCGGCACGACGTTCAGTGCCGCTTGGCAGATTGTCCCATAAGCAAAACCAACGACCAACAACAAAAAGAAAAGAAAATGTTTATGGCGCATTTGTGGCAAAGGGAGCGAAGTCATTGTGACGTGCCTTAAGGGATAGATTTGTGAAAGTATAAGATGGAACATGCCGCCCCGGGAATTTGGACTGTTAACGCTGTTACGGCGTGACTGCGTCAAGATCCGTCCATCAAACATTCAGAATGGCATGACCATTGAAAACCGAATTCTGTGTCTCCAGCGTGCTTTTGTGTGAGTGATTCCAATCTAACCGGTGCCGGTATCGCATGTGCACCTAAAACTTGTATCCGATCTTCCGGAGGAATGATTTCCGCTGCTCGATATCACCTGATTGCTCGATCCCCTTTGAAGTTATACCGTCGATGACACCGAGTATCCCTCTCCCCTGCGGCGATTCCCCAACGATAACTTCTACGGGGTTCGCTGTCGCACAATAGATCGAACAGACTTCAGGAACCTGCTTGATTGCGTTGAGAATATTGATGGGGAATCCATTTTCCATAAAGATGATAAATGCATGCCCGCAGGAGAGACGAAGAGCGTTTTTTGCGGCGAGCTCCGTCAGAGCTTTATCATTTCCGCTCAGGCGGACAAGGGCGGGTCCGGACGATTCGCAAAAAGCAATCCCGAACTTCATCGAAGGGCTGGCGGTCACAATTGTCTCATGAAGATCTTCGACTGTTTTTATGAAATGAGACTGGCCGAGGATGAAGTTCATATCCGCCGGTTTCTCTATCTGAACCGTCTTAATTTCCATAATGATACCTCAGGAATTGTGTTGGATAGAACATCCCGCAAAAACTATCTGCCTGCAATATAACTTCAACCCATCACTAACGAAATGGTAAATGTCCGGATTCTTGACACGAAGGTCCAGGGTCTGTGAATTGTCCGGGACCAGGTGTTCGTATTTAGAGTTCAGGAGAAGAGGCCATTTCACGGGGGCTCGTAAAAATACGCTTTTTCCTGAGAGAAAATCAAATCTTGGCTGATGCTATTATTGTGAGAATGGCATATCCGGCACCAGCTAACTCAAAGCCGATTTCCTCAAAAACATGCGAATTTTAAGGAAAATATTTCTACTAAAAAGTCTTGCTATGTGGCGCAAAATTTTGTATTTTAACGATGGCAAATAACAGTACACCGTGTTTGACTCCATGGAATACGTCGAGAAGTATTCCGGAAGGATTTATAGCCACGCTTTTACGTTGTAGCTGCAGATGTAATCCCCGTGTTGTTCAACCTTCATTGAACGTTCCACGAGGTCTGTCATCGCAAGCATAAACACGAGTGTGAGGTGATCTTGAAGAAGGTTAAGGTGCGAGAGCTTTACACCAACACTTTGGTTGATGCGTAAAAAGCCAAAAACATCTGGCTAAGGTCTCGGGTCGAACGTGATTAGTCCGGCGTCGAGATACGCGGAGCCTCGGGTACATTTCTATTAACATTAACCGAAAGGATTAATTCATGGAACAGGGAACAGTGAAGTGGTTCAACGCAGCCAAAGGATATGGCTTCATTTCACGTCAGACGGGCGAAGATGTGTTCGTCCACTTCAAGGCGATTGTCGGCGACGGCTACCGCACGTTGAACGAAGGGGATAAGGTCCAGTTTGATGTTGAGAAGGGACCGAAGGGGTTGCAGGCGGCCAACGTCCAGAAAGTATAAGGCGTTGCTCCATTATTGTTCGACCCCAGTCGGAGCATTGTCTGGCTGGGGTTTTCGTTTCAGTTTTACAACAGGAGAATGTTTGTATGACGCAAGGTACCGTTAAATTTTACAATCCCGTCAAAGGATTTGGTTTTATAACCACGCAACAGGGAGAAGAGGTATTCTTCCATAAGAGTAACGTGAAGAATACCGGCTTCCGCGATACATTGGTTCAGGGTGATAATGTCCAGTTCGAGTTGAAACAGGAGCAGAAGGGAAAGCGTGCATATAATATCGTTCGCGTGTAACTGAGATCGGCGGGCTCAGAAATCTTCCTCAAGCCCTTCCTTTCGGAGGGGCTTTTTCTTTCCGTTTACATCATACTTGCAGGATCAACGTCAATAATCATTTTGACGGATCGACTTTTTCCCGCACGGGAATTTCTGTAGAGATGAACAGCCTCGTGACAGACCTTGTGGAGGATATGGCCGCCCGGATCGTCGGTCTTGAGTGATTTCAAGATAATGTGCCAGCGATACACACCCTTGAGCTTTGACAGCGCAGCGCTGGCAGGTCCGAGGACCTGAATACTCTGGCGGCGTTCAGTCAGGTTCTCCATAAATTCGGAAGCGTGGTGCATAACTTCCTCATCCTGTTTACCCCGGAATTCAATCAGAATGATTCGTGAAAAAGGTGGATAGCAGAGCTCCTTCCGGTGCTCGATCTCATCCCTGTAAAATCCAATGTAGTCGTGCGCCGCGATGTACCGGAGAGTGGGGTTGTCCGGCTGCCCCGTCTGTATGATGACCTCACCGCGCAGTGCGCTTCGGCCGGCTCTACCGGCAACCTGTGTAAGCAGCTGAAAGGTTCTCTCCGAAGCCCTGAAATCGGGGAGCAGCATCTGCGTATCTGCTGAAATGACCCCCACCAGCGTGACGCGGGAAAAATCAAGACCTTTCGCGATCATCTGGGTTCCAAGAAGGATGTCGGCTTCTCCTTCTGAAAATTTCTTGAGGATAGCGTCATGGGAACCCCGACGTGTAGTCGTGTCGAGATCCATTCTGAGAAGCCGTGCCTTCGGAAACGACCGCGCCAGCTCCTCTTCGACACGCTGCGTCCCTACGCCATGGTATCGGATCTCTGCCGACCGGCATTGCGGGCATGTCTCTGCCGGCGACCGCACCAACCCGCAGTAATGACATCGCAAATGTTTCTTTGTCGCGTGATATGTCAGTGAAATATTGCAGTTCTCGCACATCTCCACCCAGCCGCAATCGGGGCACTCGACGTACGACGCAAATCCACGGCGGTTCTGGAGAAGAATGATACCCTCATTCTTTTCCAGCCGATCAGAGATCTTCCGGCGCAGAGTATCCGAGAGGATATCCCGCTCGGGCGGTTTTTTAGTGTGCGGTTGTCCGTCCGCTTCCTTCTTCCGCTGACGTTCCGCCTCTCTGAATTCTTCCAGCTTTCTCTGCCGCTCTGCGAGCATGTCAACGATTTTGACTTCAGGAAGTTTCGCTGTATCGATCCGTTCGGGCAACTCAAGCAGTGAGTATTTGTTGTTCACAGCGTTTGTGTACGTTTCGAGGGATGGTGTTGCCGATCCGAGGATTACGACGGCATGTGCTGCCGCAGCTCTCACGATTGCAACGTCGCGTGCATGGTACCGCGGCGCCTGGTCGGCTTGTTTATACGATGGTTCCTGCTCCTCGTCCACCACAATGAGACCAACGTTTCTTAGCGGGGCGAAGATTGCTGAGCGGGGACCGATAACAATTGAAGACTCCCTCTCCCATGCGGCCCGCCATGCATCGTAACGCTCGCCAATCGACATCCGGCTGTGCAGAACGATGACATTTTCTCCGAAATGATATTTGAATCTCCGCACAATCTGCGGTGTCAGGGATATCTCGGGGACGAGGAGAATCGCACTGCGTTTCCGGGCAAGCGCCTCGTGCATCGATTCAATGTACACCTGTGTTTTGCCGCTCCCCGTTACTCCGTGGAGTAAAAATGTTTGGAATTTATTCTCCTCGAGAGACTGTCTGATACATTCAAATGCGTTGCGCTGATAATCATTGAGCGTAATCTCGATGGTTCCAAGAGAGGACGGGTACAGATCGAACTCGGTTTTGCGGATCACTTCTCTTGATGTAATTGTGAGAATTCTTTTCCGCGCGAGAGCGCGAAGCGCAGAAAGAGCACTCCCGGATTGCTTCAGTAGGTCGGTCACGGCAATAGCCGATGGGAGGTTAATGGTGCTTGTGAGTGCGCGGAGAATCGCTGCCTGGCCTGGGGAACGTCTGGAGGAGGCCTCAAGAAGGGCAAGATGCTGTTCGAAAATCTGCCGGGATTCGGGCGTCACTTCGATAACCGCCTCAGTCTTCGATTTAAGCTGGGGTTTCGGTTGCTCCTCCAGTATCCTGACAAATCCTCGACGCGCGAGTTCGTTGAGCGGCGAGTAAATAGCCCGCGCCCCGAGGTGTTTCTTGAGCTGTTGAATTGTGGCCGGTCCGCGCTGTGAAAGCTCCCTGAGGATCTCAGCCTGGCGCGGAGCGTGTGCAACCTGCTGCATTGCAGCCTGGAGCGATGGAGCTTCCAGGGAAACAATTCTTTTGCCCGGGCGGACGGCTCCCTGGACAAGTACCGCTTTCAGAACCTCCCCAAGAGGTGCGAGATAGTATTCCGCAATCCAGCTTGTGAGATTGAGAAGTTGTTCGGAGAGAATCGGCTCCACATCGAGTACGTCCTGAATCGGCTTGATATGCGGTATGCTGCGTCCCCTCTCCGCAGCCGTCTGAGATTCAGCGGAGGTCTCAACAATGAATCCGATGACCGTTCGCTTGCCGAAGGAGGCGATGACGCGAGCACCGCGCCTTGCCGCAGGCATCAGCTCAGCGGGGACGCTGTATGTATACAGTTTATCAGCCGTTCCCGGAATCGCGAGTTCGACGTAAAGTTCGTTCATGAAGTGCACATTTCGAAATGCTGACCTGGGTGCAGAAAAATTTCGTCAAAATAACATCCAGACGCAACTCCTGTTCTTGCATATCAATCCTCCTTTTTGTATTCTTACAAAATCGCTGCGCCCTTTATCATAAATTAAGGAACAGTTTTTCCGATCATAACGGGGGAGTAGGTTGTTATACTGGTTGCTGAAATCCGAACCGGATGCGTATTCATTTGACCGTTTGTGCGCCGACGGTTTTACCCGGTGGGACGGAATCTCGAATAATCTCGCCTTGAAATACCTCCGCCAGATGAAAGCCGGAGATCTCGCGTTTATCTATCACTCAGGTACAGCACGTTCGATCGTTGGTGTAGCCGAGATCACGAGCGCACCGTATCCCGATCCCGCGCTCGCTGAACCGAAATATGTCGTTGTGGATGTGAAACCAATATATCCATTACCACGGCCGATCCCGCTTGCCGAGATCCGGAGCAGGAAGGAATTTTCATCCCTCGAATTGCTGAAGATCCCTCGTCTGTCGGTTATGCCCGTCTCGGAGAGCCATTGGACTAAAATTATCAGTCTTTCCAAATCCAGACCAAAAGGAGATCTCACATCATGAGAATCATCTGTCTGTTCTTGTTTGTGCTTCTTTCCGTTGTGTCACTTCCGGGACGTGGAAAACCCACATCCTCGACAGTGCGCTATCTGAGCGGACCCGACACTGTATCGGCCTACCTCGCGATACCTGACGGCCACGGCCCCTTCCCTGCCATTATTATGATCCACGAATGGTGGGGCTTGAACGATTGGATTCGCGGGAACGCCATGAAGATGGCTCAAGACGGTTATGTAACACTTGCAATCGATTTGTACAGGGGTAGAAGCGCAGATAACCCCGACGTCGCTCATGAGCTGATGCGTGGTCTTCCGGAGGATCGTGCTACCCGGGATATTGTTGCTGCCTCCGAATATCTCAAGAGACGCCCTGAAGTGGATTCCAAGCGCGTAGGTTCACTCGGTTGGTGCATGGGGGGTGGATATTCTCTCGTTGCGGCGCTCAATGTGCCTGATCTGGCAGCGTGCGTGATCTGCTATGGCCGGCTCGCCACGGACTCCTCCGCCGTGGCCAAGATCCCCTGTCCAGTGCTTGGAATATTTGGGGCAAAGGATGCTGGAATAACGCCTGAGGATGTTCATGCGTTCGGGGAACTCATGACCCGGTGCGGAAAGAAAATTGATGTCAAGGAATACCCGGATGCAGGACACGCGTTCATGAATCCGAATAATACATCGGGTTTTAAAAACGCTGATGCCGCCGATGCCTGGGAGAGAATTCAGAAATTTTTGAAGCGGACACTTGCCGGTACTAAAGGATGAGACCAGTTAGCATCACGAAAAATGGAGGCGTGCTTTCGATCGAGTGGGACGATGGTCACAAGGGTTATTGCTCCCTTGCCTCACTGAGAGATCAATGCCCGTGTGCCGCATGTCAGGGTGAGACGGTTTTACTGCGGTCTTACGTTCCACCGGATCAGGACCGGTCAATTGCCGGAAGATATGAGATTTCACATGTGCAACAGGTCGGTAACTATGCGCTCCAGGTAGGCTGGAAAGACGGACATGACACGGGGATCTATGCGTGGGAGTATCTCCGCGGGCTCTGTGAATGCGAGATGTGTAAAGCGATTTCTCGCGAAAAAAGAAATGAATAACTCTGAAACAAAGGAACATCAGGAATGAAGATCAACAACAAAGTTGTGAAGAAAATCTGGTCGTTAATCGAGAACTATCCTGTTATTGTCGCAGCAATAGTCATTTATCTCTATTATCTGCTTGCCTCTGTCAATGTATTCAAACATCAGGAACAGCATCAGACCTTCATGGACTATCTCATGGATTATGATTCCCTGTTTTTTATGTGGATTGCCGCAGCCGCGCTGATTCAGATTCAAAAAGTCAGGAAATCGTTCAAAGCTGAACAGGGACGACGGATGGATACCGAGAAAATTCTTATGCGGCAGCAGATTTATACACAGCTGGTGAATGATATAACGCTTCTTCTTCAGGATAATGTAAATAATCCCCTTGCGGTTATTGCCGTGACAACACAGGAAATGAGAAAGAAATTTGAAACCGACTCCGATGTCCTCAGAGCTTTTGACCGGATCGACGGAGCCATGCAGCGCATACACAACACGATCAGGGATATTCAGGCCTATGAAGCGCAGAAATTGATGGATTCCTCCGCAGAGCTCATGCAGAATGTCGGGAGCGCCGCGCTGGAAGGAGCGAAGAAGAAATAGAAATCCCCGTCATCCAGACGGGGATTATTCTGACGTGTGCCCGGTTTTTGGACGCCCCCCTTTTACACTTATACCGCTATTCCCACCATGCTATCACTTTCAGGTGATTCCCGTTGACCAGAAAGCCCGTTGAATTGGTGATCGCCTGATTTGAATAGAGAATACTCGCATTTCCGTTCCCGATCACATTAGCGCCCGCACTTGCACCAAGACTGATGATCGCACCGATAACAGTTCCGTGCAGATGGTCGATGTTGTCGGCGAGAATAAGACCCGCAAACGTACCCTGAACGTTCGAAATATGGGAATTCTTGCTGGCATTATGTACAATCAGTATTCCCTGACCTGTGAATGTAGCCGAATTCCAGCTTGCACCGCTGGGGAGTTCGAGATAAGTAATGCCGCTCAAAGGATATCTCAGTTTGGATGGATCAGTAACGTACTGACTTCCCCCGACCCCGCTCATTGCAATTGACTTTGCCATCCCTTCCGTAAATCCCACCGACGCTCCGCCCAGTGCACTGTCCGGCGTGTTGGGATATCCACCGGCATAGGTTTGATTCAGCGCGATGACTGAATCGTATGGGATGTTCGCAGGCACATAGTCGATCCCTTTAAAGGTCCCGCCGACTTTTGCCGATCCGCTGACGGTAAAACTTGACGCTGTCGTCCAAACCCCATACGTGCCGGAATTGGATACCAGATTGCCATAGATATCATGATCGCGACCATCCAGAGTGATGTTACCGTTGATCGAATTGCTTGCCGGGAGGGTGATCAGACCCTTGACTGAGATCGGTTTCCACTTTGGGGGAAAATATCCAAATGCGTTGGAGGTCGCTGTTTGCTTGTTGAACATAGCGGTCGAGCGAATCCCTACACATCCGATACCCTGAAATGTGGTATCGTACAATGAGACGCTTGCAACGCCGTTCAGCAAAGTTAATGAGGTATACCCCGTTCTCCATGTTCGGTTCACGCCGAGCTGGGTGATTGCCATGTTGACGCCACTCTCGGCAATATTGAGCGCAATCTGTTTCGAGAAATGGTCGTTAACGTTTGTAACGATCCGTGTGCTGGCTGCCTCGACGTTATACAGCGTGATTCCGGCGACGATGATAATGCCGACAACAACTATAATGATTGCTCGTCCGGTCATAGGTCAATTCAGGTTTTGTGGTTTGATGGTCCGTTCCCAGTAGACTCCCGGGCTGAATTTCAGGTACTTCTCGTCTGAGGAGATGAAGGGAACCGTGCTCTCGCCGTTGACGCTCAGGCGAAGTGATTTTATTCTTTTTGTGCTGGTGACTGGGTTCTGGGTAATCTGTGTACCTATCGAGTCGTAATAAGTGATCTTGAGTTTTATGATGCCGACATTGATAATCTGCTGCGATCCATTAAATGTGCGCCGCAGCAGGTGAGTCCTTTTATTCGCATTCGATGTTATCGATGGGTCGAACGCGTAGGTGACCAGATCTACCGAGCCATTGTGATCGATATCCCCTTTAAATGTAATCTTGGTTGAATCAGCGTATGTAATAACGCTATCGTAACCGAGCGGGACGAGGTAACCCATCTTCCGGAGCTCGAACTCCATCATGTCGCATGCTGTGGTCAGGTTCGTTTGCGTTACCACCCTCACGGTCTGAGCACCGGCGTGTTCAGCTATCGTTCCGTTGAATGTGACAATCATAACGAGAACAATACCGCTGATAACAAGGGAGCAAATGACATCTAATATGCCGCTCATCGGATCACCTCAATATGTGAATGCGTATGCAATGATGATACTGTCGGGGATAAACGGGCTTTTGACCGTAACGGACATCCGTTTGCAAAAACTCGGCGTGAGCCTGACAGAGTCGGGATACGAAGGACTTGTATACTGAACCTTCGTTCTGATTTGATATCCTTCTGCACGGGGAGTATTGACCAGCCGGTAATAGCCGTTGTAATCGTCCACATCGTTGAACTTGTACGTCGAGACATACCCTGGATTTGTGCTGCTGTACGGAGCTGCGGTTGTGAGAGTGTCCGGTGAGGGTATTGCTTCCAACACACCATCCCGCCCAAGAACTACGCTCAGCGAGTCAGGCACAGTCAACGGAATCGTTCGCCCTACGACCTTCTGGTCGAAGAATTTTGTCTTCGCTTCGGCGATGACGGATTGTCCCAGTGAGATTGCGGTAATATAGTATTCGTTTTGCTCGGCAATCTGCGTATTAACCGTCATAAGATGATTTGAAGAACTCAGGAAGGTCCCGAAGATAACCAGGGCACCAACCGCCAAAATGACATTTGTTCCCATCATGGTGTCGCTCTCACTAAGTTTGATTGAAAAACCAAAGGTCTCCCGAATCTTTGCGTTAAGCTAATATACTATCGGCCTATAAGCAGAATTGTAACGAAGCGCACGCTCTGTATTAGCCATCACGTTTTCCACCCCGTTATAGAGATAGCATGTCTCGTGTCCGGGCTTCGATCAGATGCGATCTTCTCTTCGATGGAGTCGTGAGACCTTTGAGAATTGGTCTTCGCGATTTTTCCGTTTCCCGGATTGGATGGTACTGATACACCCAATTTGGTCTTTTTGGTCTTACAACCGTTGATGGCCGTCACAATGCTTGTTGTGAGTCACGATTGACTGCTTAAATTGAACATATCTTGATACCGATGCTCCATCAAAGGCAGACGATGATACGTTCCCATTACTTTAGAATGAGGGTGTTATGTCTACGGTGAATACACAGGAAAAGAGGAATAATTTCTTGCAAGGATTGGCAAATGCCGTTTCCGTCGGAATGAAACGGGACGAACATAGTCCCGACCATCCGCATATCCCTGATGCCCACGGAAATGATGATTTTTCCGACACGAGGCTAAAATCAGACAAAGATGCAATGGTCGAAGAGAATCCGTCTGCCGTAAAAAAACCGGGCATGCCGCGTCTGGTCGAAATTTTCGTCGATCAGGGGATCGTCTCACAGGATAAGATAGACGATGCCCTCGCAATCCAGCGGAAGATGAAGGACAAGGGAAAGAAGCGGCTTATTGATATCCTGATAGAGGATTTGAGTGTCGACCCCGATTCGCTGTACAAAACGGTTGCCCGTCACTATTCCTTTGAATCTGTCGATCCATCCCCGATTTTCGGTAACAAGGAGCGTCTGCAATTCATTCGCCAGATGCTCGATTCCCTGCCTCCGATGTACTATGACGCCGCTGTTCGATTGAAGATTCTCCCGTATGAAGTGTTTGTCAACGGTATCGACAAACTTATCGTAATTACTCCCGATACAACACACCCGGAAGTGCATACGGTGGCGAAAGCATTCCGTTTCCCGAAGTATGAAATCAAGTATGTCTCAATTCTCCAGTGGAATGAACTCTGGCGGCAGCTCGCATTCGACCAGGGCGCCAAACAACTCGGCCTCGAATCGGAATCGGATTTCACCGATGCCGAAGCGGAGGAATCTGAAAAGGAAATGGAAAAATCGCTCGAGGATGAAATCGGGCGGGGAAAACTGAACGAGTTGATTGAAGGATTGCTCGTCGACGGTGTGCGGACCGGCGCAAGCGATATCCATATTATTCCTAAAGGCACTCACAGAACAGAATTTCATTTCCGTATAGACGGACGATTATCACTCTGGAGCGCAGTGACCGATATCCGTTCCGAGGCAGTTATCACGGTCGTCAAAGACCGTGGGAAAAACCTGGACCGCTTCGAGAAGTTTCTTTCCCAGGACGGCTTTGCGCAGCGGATGATCGATAACAAGATGATCAGGTTCCGTTTCTCCACGATGCCGATTTATAGTGCGGATCTGCGATGTAAACTGGAATCAATTGTTATCAGAATTCTGCGCGGCGCAGATACCATCACGATTGAATCCCTCGGCATGCCATCGTCCACGGGGGAGTTGTTCCTGAAGGCAATACGTAAACCCCAAGGAATCGTCATTTTCACCGGTCCTACTGGCTCCGGTAAATCGACATCCCAGCTTGCTGCCATTCAGACGATCATGGATCCGGGGATCAACATTTTGACAATTGAAGACCCGGTCGAATATCTCATAGAAGGATGCCGGCAGGTAAAACTAAACCATAAATTGGATTTCGAAGGTGCGCTGCGCGGTATCTTGCGTCATGATCCTGACGTGGTTATGGTTGGTGAGATGAGAGATAAGATCACTGCCGAAATCGCCGTGAAACTTGCGAACACGGGTCATCTCATATTCTCGACGCTCCATACCAATGACTCCGTCAGCGCAATTACGCGGTTGTACAATATGGGAATCGAGCCGTTCCTCCTCGCCTATACCATTAATATTGTCATTGCGCAGCGGCTTGTCAGGAAACTTTGCGACCGCTGCAAGGCGGTGGATGATAATGTCGATTACGATTTCCTCACCGAGTGTGGATTAAAGGAAGAGGAAATTCAGGCCGCCAAATTCTACAAACCGGTGGGCTGTGTTCATTGCATCCGCGGGTACCGCGGCCGTATCGGAATTTTTGAGGCCCTCTATTTGTCGAAGGAGATCAGAAAGATCATTTTGAAATCGAAGGATTTCATCGACGAAGAAGCTATCCGAAGTTATTCTCTGGCAAACGGGATGCAGACGATCCGGCAGTCTGCGATCAATCTGGTAACCGCAGGGATAACGAGCATCGAGAATGTTGAAGGCATGATCATAGAGGATTAAAGTCTGTTGGCCCACTGGACGCTCCGTAGACGAGCTACCCTCCCAGTGGCCACGACGAGAAGCCCGGGGGTTACCCCCCTGGGCTTTTTTTTCCCACACGAAGACTCGAACCTGGTAGACAGTCACCTGGTCCGTTCAAGATCCCACCGCTTTGGCCAAGTCCAAGCAGAAGAATCCAGAAAGCTTACAGTCGATGGTAATATTGTGGTGCATAAGATTATCCGTTGGCAACGGCTGGTGAATTTTGTGGTTGGATTTTGGTGGGATTAAATAGTGCGCCAACACCAGTCTGTTTCCCGAGTATGGTTTTGACATTAGTCTTCTGATTCTTTACCATTCCTTATCACATGGGCCGGCGTTCTTTTCTGTTAGTCCTTGTCGTTCGAATTGAATTGAATGAAGGATGATTTTCTTGGTAAGTCACATGAAGACATTTTCGGTTATTCTTTTGTTATCAATAATTCCTGCGCAGGCTGTAATTGCGCAATTTTCGTGGACGAAGATCTCTTCATCAACCTCAAATGTTCTCTATGCTGTATCTTTCGCAGATACATCGGTCGGAACTGCCGTGGGTGCGAGTGGTACGATACTTCACACGACGGATTCTGGTTTGCATTGGGGAAAACAACGTTCGGGAACGACTGTAACCCTTAAGAGTATCGACCAGATGAATATAGATACGGCGATCGCTGTTGGAGATTCTGGTACAATACTTAGGACCACGGATCGAGGACTGGATTGGACGCAGGTCTTCTACAACGAAAGCACGAATTTTTATGATTTGAAGATGATAGACAATGACACTGGGATCGCTGTCGGAATACAATCAATTTACCGGACGACTGATGGTGGTCTGACTTGGTTTCTACAAGCCACCTTTTTGACTGCGAAATTCACCGGGATAGGATTTGAAGACAGGGATTCTGGGATTGCGATTGCCCTTTGGAACGCCGCCAAAACGACGGATGCTGGAAGAACGTGGAGAATCATTTCGTCACAGGGAGACTATAGTCCTTTGAGAATTAGTTCTCCCAAAGAGAATATTTACTTTACAGCCGGCTCAATGCGACATGTTGGACTAATGGGCCTATCCACAGATGCTGGGTATACCTGGCAGTTCCCGGAGGTAACGGACTATGAACAATATCTTGAAGATATCTGTTTTAGGGACTCCGTGGAAGGGGTTTCGGTAGGTGGTTTGGGCATCGTTATGCACACGACGGACGCCGGATCAAGTTGGATGAGGTATACAATTGATACAACGGCATATCTGTTCGGTGTGAGGTTTATTAATCCAGACCACGCAATTGCTGTCGGTTGGTTTGGAGAAGTCTACCAACTCAATTTTTCAACTGTGAATGCTGTTGATAACCACCAAGCGGCGAATAGACCAGCCCGATTTTCCCTTTCTCAAAATTATCCAAATCCATGGAATCCAAATACGACTATCCAGTTTCAACTTCAGCAGGAATCGCGCGTGAATCTCAAAGTGTGCAATCTCTTAGGGCAAGAGTTGCAAACTATTGTAGATGAAAAGAGAACTGCCGGTGTGTATGATGTAAATGTCGATGGCTCAGGGTGGTCGAGTGGAATATATTTCTACAGGCTGGAGGCTGTCAGCGTCGGTGATCCGGGTAAGACGTTCACGAGTGTGAAGAAGATGGTGTTGATCAAGTAGCTGATTGACATTTGCTGGGCTGATGTTTAAATTGCAGAAAGCAGTTGGATGGCATCAGGAGGTATGAGTTGTTCATTGAAACCCATGTACAGATGATGTGCATGGGTTTTTGTGCTTTATGTTTCGCTCGCGACTTCTGCTTTGCTAGGCAGAGATTCACATAACCGCTGGACGACGGTTCTGGTTGAAATGAAGCTCGAATCTGTATTATCCTTGTCATGCATTATTTCGTAGCAAGAATGTAAAACAGATGATCGACATCTAAGATGATATGAAAAAAGTCTGTTTTGGTACGTGTAGCTCGGATAAACTTCTGGAGGCTGGAATGAGACAGATAATTGACAAACTGCTCCCTCTCATTGGGTTGACAATTTTGATCATTCTTGATTGCCATGCACAGTGGATGCACACCAACGGAGTATACCGAGGCAGTGTAGAGACGATGGCTGCTTGTGGACACGACTTGTACGCCGGCGCCGACACCCTTTTTCATACTACCGATAATGGAATAACCTGGGTTTCGATAGGCCCAAACTTTCGTCCAGTTGCGCTTGCCGCAGTATCAAAGAGCTCCGATAGTACTATTATTTTTTCATGTGATCTTAATATCGATTACTCTTCAGACAATGGTGCAGATTGGGCTGAACGTGGCGCGCCTCCGAATACATCCTATGACGTGACCACAGTTTCCGGTACGAAAGTCTTTTTCGGCTACAACGTTTTCGGAGTTTACGGTTGGGGTGTGATATATACCCGCGATTTTGGGGCGAGCTGGAATGGTACACCAGGTCCATTGGATGGGGGGATAAATTGTCTCACCATTGGCCACACTGGATCGGGAGACACAGATCTATTTGCCGGCACTACGAAAGGCATCTATTTTTCCACAGACAACGGCTTCGATTGGACATTGCAGGATACTTTGTCATTCAATACAATGACGGTTAAAGGCACGAAAATATTTGGTGGCAATTCACATGGCGTTTTTCTTTCCATGGATAATGGAACGACTTGGTTAGTGGTTAATAATGGATTGACCGATACAATTATTAATGCATTTGCAGTTCGTGGAAGAAACATCTTTGCCGGGACCAACGGTGGAGTTTTCATGTCAACGAATAATGGAACAAGTTGGAGTCCCATAAACGAAGGCCTTACAGATTCCGTTGTCTATTCCCTGGCAGTAAATGATTCCTTCTTATTTGCAGGTACTGATTCGACAGGTGTGTGGAGGAGGCCATTGTCGGAGATCATTCCGAAGGTCAATGTAGAATGGGCTGCTATGACTGGATGGAATCTTGTCTCTGTTCCAGTAAAAGTAAGTGATTATTCGAGAAAGACGTTGTTCCCGGAT
>JAWOMQ010000067.1:0-2958 GCA_033852415.1 Bacteroidota bacterium | reverse complement strand
ATTGGTTCAGCAAACTGTCAAACAACTTTTAGGAGCATGAAATGACCCTTACGGATATCCTTATCCTTGTCGGTCTGATTTTATTCATGATTCTCGGTTATCGCGATGGTCTCATGAAGAAGGTGTTTGCTATAATCGGCTTTTGGGGAGGGCTTATCCTTGCGACCAAGTTTATGCAGCCTCTTGCGACAAGGGTGATTCAGTGGTTTGATATGGAGGAGAGCGCAGCATATGTTCTCTCGTTCTTTTGCATTTTCACGTTCGTTTCGTTGATTGCAAATCTAAGTTATCGATGGTATGGAAAAACAAGCACCGAGTCGCTTAATACATTTTCGAGGATTGGCGGAGCTGTCCTGGGAGCAGCGCAGGGGTTGGTGGCGCTTAGCCTGATTCTGCTCATGTTGAATATTTTTGATATTCCATCAGAAAAAGCGCAGGATGATTCCATGCTGTACAGCAACACGATTCAAATTGCACCCTCAATCTTCGACTACTCGACCTCGTGGCTCCCCGATTCAAAAGTGTTTTATGAGGAGATGAAGGGAATCGTAAAACACATTAACTTTGCCCGGTGAGCATGCGGGATCATTTATCTGCCCTTTCAAAACTGGAGTTTGAAAAAGTAAAGTCTCATATCGATCGATATATCCAATCGGATTTAGGGAGGGAGCACACCCGGGATCTGTCCCCCTTGTCAGACCCCATGGCAATTCGGAAAAACATCACACTCGTTTCGGAAATGAAGCTCCTCATCGAGTCGGACGACCCGCTGCCGCTTGAACACGTCCTGGACGTCCGAAAATCTCTCCATCTTGTCGCGATCGAGGATTACCTTCTCTCATCCGAGGAGCTCAGGAGTGTTTCCCTCGCGATCGATACCGGTTCGAAAATTTTTGCATATTTCTCTCGCAGAAAACAACTCTATCCTCACTTGAGTGAAGTTGTTGGCGCTATTTCTGTCGAGAAACTTATCAGGTACAACATCGATCTTGCAATTGATGAATATGGTAAGGTGAAGGACAATGCCACGAAGGAAATTGCCAGGGTCCGCCAGGAAATCAACGATAAAAAAATTGCACTCCGGAAGACCCTCGAACAGATCCTGAAATCGGTCGTTGGGAAGGAATGGGTTCAGGAGGAGATTATTACCACGCGTGATGGGAGGATGGTGATACCGATCAAGGTAGAGCACAAAAATCGTGTCCCGGGGTTTATCCATTCAACCTCAGCAAGCGGTGCCACGGTCTACATCGAACCTACGGAAACGCTCGAGCTGAATAACAGCATCCGCACACTTGAATTTGAAGAGCGAAGAGAGATCGAAAAACTCCTCCGACAGCTCTCTGACCAGGTAAGGGGTTGCCGGGACAAACTGATGAGCATGGTTGATATTCTCGGTTCGCTCGATTTTATCCACGCGAAAGCCAAGTTCTCAATCGAGCTGATTGGCGCGGAACCACGCTTCGTAGCGCACGGCCCTCTCAGGATCATAAACGGATACCACCCCATCCTGCTCCAACGGCATAAACGTGACGAGGTGATCCCTCTGAACATTGAAATTGGTGGGAGCGTGAATACTGTCATCATTACGGGTCCGAACGCAGGCGGAAAAAGCGTGGCGCTGAAAACTGTGGGCCTCCTTTGCATGATGGCCCAGTCGGGATGTCACATCCCTGCATCACCCGAAAGTGAATTACCAGTGTTTACCGATATCTTTGTCGATATTGGAGATGAACAATCCATAGAAAATGATCTGAGCAGTTTTAGTTCTCACCTCAATAATCTGAAATTCATAACAGAGAATGCAAATGACTCGAGCTTGGTTCTCCTTGACGAGATAGGATCCGGAACCGATCCGGTGGAGGGTGCAGCGATAGCCGGCGCGGTCCTCGAAAACCTTTTAGAGATTGGTTGCACGACAGTGGCTACGACCCACCATGGAAGCCTTAAAGCATTCGCTTATGACCACGACCGTATCGAAAACGCTGCGATGGAATTTAACCTGGAATCTCTTACGCCGACCTACCGTTATAGGGCGGGCATTCCTGGGAGCAGCTATGCACTGGAAATGGCCCAACGCCTTCACCTGTCAACATCCCTCATCGAACGCGCTAAGGCACTCAAGGGCGAACAAGCCACAAATCTCGAATCATTGATCCTTGATTTAGAACGGCAGTCCCAGTCGCTGAGTCAGGAATTAGCCGAGATGAGCCGTGATAAGCAACTGCTAACCAGCTCGATTCAGGATTATAAGAATAAGGTAACCTCTTTGGAAAAAGAGATTAAGACCATCAAATCGCAAGCAGTACTCGAAGCACAGCAGATCGTCGAGCAAGCGAACAGTACTATCGAGAATATGGTGAAGCAGATAAAGGAACAGGCTGCAACAAGGGAAGTAATATCTACTGTAAGAACGCAGCTAAAACAGATGAAGGCAGAATTTATGGCGGCCGAAAAGCGGCTTGTCCCTGAACCGCTGCCCAGGGAAGAGATCAAAGTGGGAAGCTATGTTCGCTTTAAAGATAGCACATCGGAAGGGGAGGTAGTTGAGCTAAAAGGAGAAGATACTGCATTTGTTGTGGTTGGCTCACTGCGCATCCGAACATCAGTTAAATCCTTGACTGTCGTTCCCAGAAAAGATTCAGATGCTCCCAAGGGAACATGGGAACCAATTCCTGCTTCGGTCAAGACTGAAATAGATCTTCGAGGCATGTACGCCGATGAGGCGATCTCAGTTGTTGAGAAGGCCCTTGACGAAGCGATTCTTAACGGGCTGCACAGGATTGATATTATCCATGGAAAAGGGACGGGTGCGCTTCGGAGAAAGATTTCGGAGTTTCTTAAGACTCATCCATCTGTGATATCGTTTCGGCTAGGGGAATGGAATGAAGGTGGTTCAGGGGTTACGGTCGTTGTATTAAAGTAGAAGATTATAAGTAAATTTATCAGAAATATCCT
>JAWOMQ010000139.1:0-2823 GCA_033852415.1 Bacteroidota bacterium | reverse complement strand
CCGAGTGTCGCAGATGGCCCGACAAGCATAGTGCCCGAGTAATGCGTGTAACTTGTGTCCATCTGCCCCTCATGAGAAAGGATGTCCACTCTCACCTCTTTAAGCTGACTTCGTATCTGTTGAGCCGTGAGATTATTTCCTGAAGGATCGGTCAACACGGTGGCATCGGAAAGATTGCCGTCTCCATTTCGATCCAGTTTGAAACTCACCTGCATGTCTGCGACACAGTCGAGAAGAGGGAATGTCTTGGCATCGCTGAATGCGCCGCCACTCTGGTTGACGACCCGTTTTATCAAAATTCCCGTATTTGGAGCGCATCTCTTCGGTATAGCAACGGATCTGCTTATGGAATAATCAGCCCTGTTAAACGGCATTCGCAAATCGGTTACCGGGTCCACACCGTAGACGATTCGCGTCTCAGCAGAAGATGCGAATGCTAATACGCCGCTTAAATTGGTCATCGAAATCAATGTCCTGCTGTTGTTGGCAGAAGGTGATCCTGGAGATATTACGATGACCCTGTCATTTGAAGCAACGCCTAGGTTCTCGGTTGTCGGAATCCATTCAATTGTTGTACCAGTACCTGATGAACTTATCAGCTCTGTCCATTTCGTACATGCCGTGTTTATAGCCACGTTCACCGATTTTATGACCAGATAATCCGCGCCGATAATGTCCGGACCGGCACCGTCACCATTCACAATCGCTCTGGGCGGATTCCCAGTTGTTGAATCATTATAGCCCGATGCTACAGGATCAGTCGCTTCCTGGTAAGGTATACCCGACATTGCCCACGGCAACCCGTATCCCGCGCTTTCTATATCACGTCGAAACATCTCCAGGCCGATGATGCCCTCAATGTTGGTCTGGGCAATCTTGCTTTGCTGCTTGTATCCACGGATCATTCCTACTGCCAAATCGGATACTCCGGCCAGCACAAAACCCAGTATGATTATAACCATTAAAAGTTCGACGATGGTGAAACCTGTTTCGCGCTTCATCATTATTGCTTCCTCAAGATTGACGTTATGGTGTGAGTATACGCTTGCCCCCGATAGTTCCAAGCGACCGATACGTTTACCTGCCTGCTGTCGGAAGTAATATTTACGACGCCCGGCGTGACTGTGTAGTTTACGGCAAATCCTCTGAAATTCCTCGAAATCACAGTCGTTGTAGCGGCTGTTGCTATGTTGTCGAACGGCACACTTCTTAAATCATTCATTTCTTTCTCGGCGACGTTCACCGCTTCGTCCCTCAAATTGTTTTGCACATTCGTGGAAATGCTCAGCGTGGCCATTTTCATCAAAGCAAGAGAAGCGATGAGAAGAATCACGAGAGCAAACATCAACTCGATTAAGGTTACCCCTTTTTTATTGAGCAATGCACGTTGAGCCATTGTACACTCCCATCATTGTTCGCGTTGCGGAAACGGTAAGGCAGTCGATTGCGGCCCCATAGGATGCCTTAACCCGAATTGTCGCCTGCGTCTGAGTCCCCGTAAGTCCCGTAGCCAGCCCCCTTGAGTCGAAATCTATTTCTCCAGCATCCGATGTAACGGCATAACTGGGATTCAAAATCTTTTGCATCACTTGTGTATCCTTAGCAGGATCAAACGCCTCTTCCGGTGTCGGGTCGGTATCTTCATAGATCGTATATTGTGTCCCCCCGTCGGGGAATGTTACAAAATGCATGCGGTTTCTTTGAAGCGCCCTCGCTCGTGCATTCATTAAATCAGTGTACATTTCCTTCATCTGGCTTTCCACACGGTATCTATCCAGCCACTGTCTGCCTGATATGCCGGCAATGAGCATGAGTGCGCTGAGTATCGTAATAACAATTAAAAGTTCGACGATAGTAAAACCGTGATTTTTCATTTAATTTACCTCTCCCGGATATGAAGAACCTTTTTGACCGGCGGGGGTGTGGAAAGAATTGAGAGACCTTGCGCAGTCGGCGGCACCCCCTCCATTCCAGCAGATTTGCGCCCTCCTCCTTGAGTAAATGCGCTTGACAGATTAACCTGTTCAATACTGCCGGTAGATACCTGAACGATAGCCTGCCCCTGTAAGAGCGAACCAGCTCCTCCTCCGTTGTTGGATTTGACCGCCCAGATGAAGCTCTGGCCTCCGAGCGCGCACTGATCGCTGTATGGCTTATACGTCGTAAAGAACACGATTCCCGAAGTAGTTGCAAGGGGGTCCGTAATTACCCGTTCCGCCCTCAACGAAGCATCCGGAACCCCGTCTCCGTCAAGATTAATGTACCAGCCCTTGAAGCTTGAAACATCAGGGTTTGTCGGTATATTAACCGTTGAAGTGACGTTGGTTATAACACCGCAGGTCGTGGCAGTAAGAGGGCTGCTGCACCAGGACAGGCTCGATGAAGAAGAGCAGCTCGGGTCGAAGCCTGAAATGGAGAAACAGGGATCTTTCACGCCGAATATCTGCCGCTGGCCGGCACCGTCGTCGGTAGTTCCGCTCTGTTCATAATAATACCTTCCGGTCCCGAAGAATGTCCAGAGCGTATTCGTCGAATTGTTCTGCAGCTTCGTGACAGCCGAGGTAACCGGACCGATGCCGTCAATGAGTGTGCTCCAGTTCCAGTTGTTCGGGTCCGGATCCTGTTTTGTCACGATCCTCCCCACGCCGCCGTCGTTCCAAGTAACGCCGTCTGACCCAAGTTTTACATAGGGAACATAAACCACATTATCCTGGTAGTCAAGATCCGTGTCCATGGTCGCATTGTACATGGAGCCGGCAAAAGCGTTCGGTATTCCCGTAGTAATAATGCCGCCGCCGGTCCCCGCCAGAGTGCCGTCCTTCA
>JAWOMQ010000094.1:0-5892 GCA_033852415.1 Bacteroidota bacterium | reverse complement strand
AAAAATGTTCCTTGCGGGTAAGATATATCATCGACTCTCCCTCCGCAAATCCGGCGGGTTCTTAAAGTACAGCAAGAATGTCATCGACATGACCATCAACTTTCACTTTCGGAAATATGTGAATGATCTTCCCCTGTTCGTCAATAACGTACGTCGTCCATTCTATCCCCATATACTTCCTCCCGTACATCGATTTCTCTTTCCAGCAGCCGTAACTCTTAATAACGCTTTTCGTCCCATCGCTGAGAAGTTGAAATGGAAGATCATACTTCTGGGCAAATTTCTTGTGCGAGGCGGCATCGTCGGCACTGATCCCGACGATCTCGGCACCTTTCCTTCTTATCCTCGCGAAATTATCACGGAATGAGCATGCTTCCTTCGTGCAGCCTGAGGTATCGTCTTTGGGGTAGAAATAGAGAACAACCTTCTTTCCGCGGAGTGATACAAGGGAAACTTCCTTGCCTTCACCAGAAACGAGTGTGAAATCCGGGGCTCGATCCCCGTTCTTCAGACCGGGCATTTGTATGTGCGTCTTTCTTTGTACCTAAAATGCCGAGAGCGCTTGATTGATCTCATCGTAGGGCGGTTCGACACCAGGATTTTCTGATATCCAGGCATACCTGACTTTCCCCCCACCATCCAGCACAAAAACAGAGCGTTTTGATGCCGAGTATCCTTTAAGTCCGGCAAAATCCTCATGCACGCCACAATACCGTTTAACGACATTGCGCGTGTAGTCGCACAAGAGCGGAAATGTCAGGTTGTTGGCATTCGCAAATGCTTTGTTAGCAAATGGCGCATCAACACTGATCCCCACGATCTGAGCATTAACTTTCCCGAAGTTCGCCAACGAGTCTCTGAACGTGCACATCTCTTTTGTGCACACGCCCGTGAATGCGCCGGGATAGAAAGCAAGAACGGTTTTCTTCGAAAGGAATTCAGACAAAGCCCTTTCTTTCCTGTCGGCATCGAACAGTTTGAAATCCGGAGCCTTATCACCAACTTTTAGTGCCATATTCTGCCGCCTTTCTTGGACATTGAATGATAATCATGCAAATCCCCTCTCACTGCGGGTCAAAGGAACCCTGATGGGGTAGGTCAGTCGTTCAGACGTTATATATCAAAATAAATAAAGAGGAGCCAAAAATCAAGAAATGGAAATCCGCTAGAAATAAACCCCATACAGGGCCGGTCTTGGATAAAACCTGAAAGCGGGTAGAGGAACATGGATAAAATTGAGGGCTTCACTGAGTGTTACAAGGAACGAAGATGTCTGGGGTATGATTTTTGTCATGTCAAGATCCGGCGCAATGAAATAAACCCGGTACGGATGGGGCTTTGCAACATCACGAGCGCCGTAGCCGTAGGAGAGATTCAGAAACTCCGGCCAGATATTCCGTACAGCCCCGGGAAGAATATTGTGGACCTTCAGACAGAACCAGAGTGTCTGGCCTTCGTAGTCATCAATCATCAGATGCTTTTGCCCTTTGAACCCCCGTCCACCGGTCGTTCCCAGAAGGCTCGATGGATGATAGCTCAGTCGCAGATTGAAATTCTGCAAGAGCGGATAGTAATGTTGAAGCAATGGCCACGCTGCCCCGCCGACATCGGAAGCGAAGTCGACTCGGTCGAATCCCCATGTGGAAAATCCATCTTCAACTTCGACATACGTCTGAAATAACAATGCGCCACCCGATCCCAGCCAGAGCGCTTCATTCTCACCGACGTTTGACCACCGCAGAGTTTTCCTGATGACGAATGCCAGAAGATCCGCCCCATAAAAGTGTCCGATCTTGTCAACATTCAACCCATAAATGAGATCTTCTTGAAAATGAAAGCGAGTTCTGTTGTTCTTCCACCACCCATTCTGCTGGTAGATGTGTATCACAGCCATTGAACCGAAAAATGCCGCCCCGGTCAATTCAAGCCGGCCATAATTAACCGAGGTATCAGAAGAATCAATCGTGTGGGCCGGAAGGGTATCAAGAGAACTTAATTGCTGCTTCTCTATTCCCGGATAGAATAGCGGAAGAGATAGGTTTGTACCGCGGGGGAATCCCGCGGACAAGGAATCGCTTGTGATGAGGTAAACAAACAACAAGAGACAAGTGAAGCGAAGAAATTTCATGAGGAGGGTCAGTTACGCACCGTTCATCCTTGTACGGAAGTATTCAAGCGTTTTCATCAGCCCGAGCCTTCGATCGATGCGAGGTTCCCAGCCCAGAAGTGCGCTTGCTTTCGTAATATCCGGTTGGCGGATCTTTGGATCATCCTCCGGTAGCTCCCTGAACACAATTTTGCTCTTGCTTCCGCTGAGGGCAATTATTTCTTTCGCGAGCTGGAGCATGCTCAGCTCGTCCGGATTACCGATATTCACGGGTTCAACAATATCCGACATCAAAAGCCGGTAGATGCCGTCAATGAGATCATCAACGTAGCAGATACTGCGGGTCTGTTCACCAGTCCCAAAAACGGTGACATCCTCCCCTTTTATCGCCTGTGATATGAACGCAGGTATAGCCCTCCCATCGTCGATGCGCATACGGGTCCCGTACGTATTAAAAATACGGACGATGCGCGTTGCAAGACCATGATATCGGTGATATGCCATCGTCATTGCTTCCGAAAAGCGTTTCGCTTCATCATAGACGCCCCGGATCCCGATCGGATTGACGTTTCCCCAGTAGTGCTCCGGCTGAGGATGGACAACCGGATCACCATACACTTCCGATGTCGAGGCAAGAAGAAATCTCGCGTTCTTGGCCTTTGCGAGACCGAGCGCTTTGTGTGTCCCCAGTGAGCCGACCTTGAGGGTTTGAATTGGCAGCTTGAGATAATCAATCGGACTTGCCGGGGAGGCAAAATGAAGGACATGATGAACAGGGCCATCAAGGAAGATATATTCGGTGACATCATGATGGACAAATCGAAACTGCTTGTTCCCCATGAGGTGCGCGATATTAGCAGTGTCACCCGTGATGAGATTGTCGATGCAAATAACCCGGTGCCCCTCAGCAATCAGTCGATCACAGAGATGGGAACCGAGGAAACCGGCTCCGCCGGTAACGACACTGATGGGATTATTCGAGCTCATCCTTTACTCTTCTCCCAACTCCATAGTAAATGAATTCCTTCTCATGAAGGGATTGGGGGTCATAAATATTTCTGCCATCGAAGATGACCCATGACCGCATAAGCTTCTTGACGTGATCGAAATCGGGGCGCCGGAATTCGTTCCATTCAGTCATCACCACCAATGCATCCGCTCCACGGAGAGCGTCGTAGTTGTTTCGGCAGTACCTGATCGATTTCCTGAAATACCGTTTTGCCTCCGCTGTTGCAACAGGATCGTACACCTGGATCCGCGCCCCCTTCTTAAGCAGTTCCCTAATGACAAAAACAGAGGGAGCTTCCCTCATGTCGTCAGTGTTTGGTTTAAACGACAAACCCCAAACGGCGATGACCTTTCCCGACAACCGCCTCCTAAAATGAGAAATGATCTTATCCGTGAACATCTTACGCTGCTGCTTGTTGACCCATTGCACGGCGTTAAGGATTTTGAAATCGTACTTGCACTCCTCCGCCGTTTTCGACAATGCCTTCACATCCTTCGGGAAACAAGATCCGCCGTATCCGACGCCTGCAAACAGGAATTGAGGCCCGATGCGCAAATCGGTTCCGATTCCTTTCCTCACCATATCCACATCCGCGCCCACACGGTCGCATAAGTTCGCAATCTCGTTCATGAATGAGATCTTTGTCGCAAGGAAGGAATTTGCGGCGTATTTAATCAGCTCAGAGCTTCTTTCATCGGTAACAATAAACGGGTTGCCGGTGCGGATGAAGGGCCCGTAAAGATCCTGCATAACCTTGATTGCCCGCTGGCTGCTTGAACCCACAACAACGCGATCAGGTTTCATAAAATCGCTCACCGCCGCGCCCTCCTTCAGGAACTCCGGATTTGAGACCACGTCGAATTCATATTTCGCATTTCTTCCGACGACGTTTTTCACTTTATCAGCAGTACCAACAGGGACCGTGCTCTTATTAATAATCACTCTGTAGCCATTCAGCCACTTGCCGATTTGTTCAGCCACACTAAGGACGTGGCGCAGGTCCGCTGAACCATCCTCAGATGGCGGAGTCGGAAGGGCAAGAAAAATCACCTCACTCTGTTCGACTGCTTCCCTCAATTCTGTTGTAAAAACGATTCGCTTCTCATGCAGGTTCTTCGTCAGAAGTTGATTGAGCCCCGGCTCATATATGGGAGATTTTCCTCTGCGAAGCATTGCAATCTTCCTTCGGTCGATATCGACACAGACAACATTATTGCCTGTTTCGGCAAAACATGTGCCCACTACTAAACCTACATAACCGGTACCAACAACAGCTATTTTCATTACGGTCTCACTTTTGTTTTCGTTTTAATTAAAGGAATATGTTACTCAATGACATGCGTGTCTTTCGTCAGCTCCATGATATCAATCGCCATTGAAAAAACCGCGCATGCAAGATATTACATAGTCGACCATTTCTTCTGACATTTCCGCATATATTGGCAAGGAGAGACACTCCTTAGCGACTAGCTCACTCACAGGGAAGTCGCCCTTGTTGTATCCGAGGAATTTCAAGGCCGGCTGCAGATGAAGAGGTATTGGATACGCAATACCCGTTGCAATGCCGCGATCTGCCAGATACTTCTGTATAGCATCGCGTTGTTTTGTGCGAATAACAAACAGGTGGTAAACATGTTCAGCTTCGTCGTCGGTTGCAGGCAGAACGATATCCCCACACCCTTGTAACGCACTGCAGTATCGAGCTGCGATCGCCTGGCGTCTGAGAGTCCATTGCCGCAGGTGATTCAATTTCACACCGAGAACCGCCCCCTGGAGCCCATCCATCCGGTAATTATGCCCCCAGAAATCATGACAATATTTTGCACTTTGCCCATGATCCCGAAGCATGCGAACCTTTTGAGCCAGACCATCGTCGTTTGTAATGACCGCTCCGGCCTCTCCAAAGGCGCCAAGATTCTTACCAGGATAAAAACTGAAACACGCGGCATTTCCAAAATGTCCTACGTAATCACCTTGACATCGCGCGAGATGTGCCTGACATGCGTCTTCCACAACAACTGCATGCTGACGCGATGCCAGCTCGTAGATTTCGCGCGCCCGCGCAGCCTGCCCATACAGATGAACCGGGATGACCGCCTTGGCTGACTCTCGGGACAGCACACGCTGCAGGCGTTCAGGGTCGATTGTATATGTATCTTCAGCGATATCCGCAAACACGGGAATACCGCCGAGGAGCAGAATGGCCTCCACGGTGGCAATGAATGTGAAAGGAGAGGTCACTACACGATCGCCCGGTTTTACACCTCCTGCCCACAGCGCAAGGTGCAGCGCATCGGTTCCCGAGCCAACTGCGATACAATGCTTCGCCTCATGTGCGCGGGCAAAGGAGGCCTCAAAGTCCGCTACAGCTTTACCCAGAATAAACTGGGAAGATTCCACTACACCCTGCAAAGCGTGGTCAATTTCCGGTTTAATCGAGAGATACTGAGTGTGGAGATCGGCGAGGGGAACCTTCATTGTCGATGACGGAAAGCGGCGATTGTTCTGTTCTCAAAATTAACTGCAAAAGATACTGAAATCACGGTTGAAATCCAAGGGAAGGGAACGCATATGAGGGGAACAGTGAGTGCTTCGTTTATAAGGATCAACTCTCTTCCCATACAGATCATCAGGCGGTTGAGCAACACTCAGCGGAGAGGGAGAGATTCGAACTCTCGGTACCCACAAGGGGTACACTGGTTTTCGAGACCAGCCTATTCAACCACTCTAGCACCTCTCCTGATAGAATTGTAAAAGGTATGGAATTTCCCCGAAT
>JAWOMQ010000145.1:0-27806 GCA_033852415.1 Bacteroidota bacterium | reverse complement strand
GACACCGGGGTTCAGTCGTATACCGACTTGATCGGATGCGCCGGAAATATTCCGCTCGCGTTTCAGGCGTTGCTCCTTCTGGAACCGGTGATTATAATCCCGCAATTCCTGCTGTGCAGCCATGATCCTTTGCCGTTGTGATGGTCGGGGGGCATCACCAGTCGAGGCAAGCACCGGTGCTATCCAGATGAGTATAAGCGGAATGGTTAGAATTGATCTGATCCAGCCGCGGCCGGGAACCGGACGTAACAAAATTAAAGCAGTAGGAGGTGTCATAAGAGCTCCTCAAAGAGATCACTTGAGCCTGGGAATTGTAAAGGAACGGTTACAAATGCAGCGTGCGAATGCCTGATCGGCCTCTGAGACGAATACTTATAATCTACCCAAATTTTCGGGAATGTCAAGTAATCGTCGAGAAATATTCTGCAAAGCAATTGGAAACTTCTTATGCAATTATGAAGTTCTTCACGAAAAATCGAAGACCTCTGACAGGATTCTGGCAGAGGTCTCTCATAGTGCATCGCACACACTCATTTATTTGATCACAAGTTCATCCAGAACATTTTTCGCATTCGAAAATTTATCCAGGATGAAGAGGACATACCGTGAATCAACGCTAATGGTCCTATTGAGTGGTTCCTGATAAAGATAGTCACCGACAACCGCTTCCCAGTTGCCATCAAAGGCCACGCCGATTAACTCCCCGTTGCCGTTCATGACCGGGCTTCCTGAATTTCCGCCCGTGATGTCCAGGTCTGCAATGAAGGCGACCGTTACATCGTGAATCGTTGGATCGGCGTATGGTCCAAAATCCTTCTTCTCCCATAGATCGCGCAGCTTCGGAGGAACGATAAAGGGATCTTCATTGGTCTCTTTTTCCATCACCCCGGAGAGTGTTGTGCGATAGCTGTATGTTACCGCGTCTCTCGGATGGTACGGCTCCACGATTCCATATGTGAATCGTAAGGTTCGGTTTGCGTCGGGATAAATATCGGAACCTTTCCAGGCCATATACGCTTCCATCAAACTGCCCCGCAATCGGCTGATGGTGTTGTTAAATTCGTTGGTCTGAGCCGTGATTGGGGCATTTTCCTTCTGAAGCTCGGAGGCGAACCGGACCGCGTCATCATCACGGATATCGTCGGCGGATTTTTCTGCGAGTGCCATTGCATCATCCTGGTTTACAAGCTTTGTGTGTTTGTACAGGTCATCGACAAATTCGCTGATTTTCTTCACCCGGTCTTCACCGGTTTTGTCTCCAACAATTTTCTGAACCGCTTCGATCCGTTGCGCCGCCGGCAGGTTCAGTGCATCGTTCAGAATGATTTCCAAAAACTGCCGATCGATTGCGGGATCAAAGTTCTTATATGTGGAAGAAAGCGTTCGTTTAAGTGCCGCCATTCTCGTTGAGTCGGGCCGTTCTTTCCCCTCAGCATCCTTCTTGAACGAAAGTGCCACCTCGTTCATCTCACTTCCGAGCCTCATGACAGTTGGACTGGAGAGCAGTGACGCGAGAACGATTTGTTTTTGATCGAATGTCTTATACCTCTCGTAAAGCGCGGCAATCTGTGGAATGATCTCGCCAAAACGCTGTTGGCGATTGGGATCACCCTTCAGAAATTCTTCGAAGGACTGTTCCCGGGCTTTTCGTTCGCCGAGAATATCTGAGCGGCGCATGCCTTCGAGCGTTCCATCGATGTTTTTTTCTGTGTTGGCTATCCCGCGGTAGAGGTTGGAGTATTTTATCTCCGTTGCCCGGTCGTTCTTGCTTGCGCGTTCGATAATATCCATTCGCTGTTTAAACAATTTCATCTGCAGGGGAAGCAGCTCATTCTCGGAGAGCTGAATTTCCGCGTACGTTCTGTAGCGGAAGGTCCGTCCGGGAAATCCAAGGATCATCGCGAATGAACTGTCTTCAATCGGCTTATTAGAGAGAGGCAGGAACACTGTCGGGTGATAAGGGACGTTGTTCACCGAGTACGCGGCGTGTTTTCCGTCTGGTGCGACATAAGCGCGAAGGAAGGAGAAATCTCCCGTGTGGCGCGGCCACATCCAGTTGTCCACTTCACCGCCGTAATTTCCAATGGCACTTGGTGGTGCGTACACGAGCCGAACATCGCGGAGAACGCTGTACTCGAAAAGGTAATACTTGATCCCGTTGTACATTTCTGACACCCGGTAAATGGTGTCGGGAAGCTGGCCGTGTCGGTGTGCGTTCTCAATCTCCCGGATCTTTCCCCGGATCGCATCAGCGCGGCTCGCAGCGGCCATTGTATCGTTCACCCCTGCGAGGACATCCTTTGTGATATCGGCAATCCCCGTTACAATTTCTGCATTATAGGTCGGTAATGATATTTCCTGATCTTTCGTTGTCGCGTTGAACCCGTTCTTGAGATAGTCCTCCTGGACCGAACTCACGGATTGAATTCCGCCAAACGCAACATGGTGGTTCGTTATAATCAGCCCGTTCGCCGAAACAAAGCTGCCGGTTCCACCATCCACGAGGACAATTGCGCGCGAGAGGCAGGTTGCCGATGTATCAAACAGTTGTTCAGGAGTCAATTTCATGCCATACGATTCCATCTGTTTCCAGGGAAGTTTTCCAAGTTGATTCATCATCCACATTCCCTCATCGGGTGGAGTCCAGGCCGGGAATAGTCCGAGTATGAGTAATCCCAGTATCACGAGCGGCATAGTTCTTTTCATGTATTGCTCCAAGAATGTTATTGAGTCTGTTCTAGGTGGAAATCTTGTGGCACAAGAACGCGGAATAGGGTGGACGAGAAATGATGACCCTTAACTTGCGAAAAAAAAATGTCTCATGCAAGAAATGAACCTCTGTCTGGAATTCAAGAATTAGGGGAAATAGTGCCTCTCTGTGGGAATGTGCTCAAAACACCTCGTCAGGGCCTGGTCCCCCTTCAGCCTGATCGTCATTTCCCTGGCTTTGCAACTCAGGCGTTTTAGTGGTATATTTTGAAAAATCCCGCTTGAATCGAGCGGGATTGTTATATTTAAAGCTGAATTTGACAATTGTTGCCCATCCGGATGGACTATTTACGCAATTTCTGCATCATCGCGCACATTGATCACGGCAAGTCGACCATTGCTGACCGGCTCCTCGAACGGACGGGGACTGTGACTGAGCGCGAGATGAAGACCAACCAGGTTCTGGACGACATGGAGCTTGAACAGGAGCGCGGAATTACTATCAAGCTCCATGCGATACAGATGAAATACCGTTCGAAGGATTCCAAACTGTACACACTGAACCTGATCGACACGCCGGGCCATGTGGATTTTTCGTATGAGGTTTCACGTTCACTGCAGGCGTGCGAAGGAGCAATTCTTGTCGTCGATGCGTCGCAGGGTGTGGAAGCCCAAACTATAAGCAATCTTTATCTTGCGATCGATGCCGGTCTCGAAATCATTCCGGTGATCAATAAGATTGACCTCCCCGGAGCTATGGTCGAGCCTGTGAAACACCAGATCATGGACCTGATCGGCTGCAGGGAAGACGAAATTATCCTGGCCAGTGCAAAAATGAAAATAGGGGTCGACGATATCCTTGAAGCGATCGTTCATCGGATACCTCCGCCTAAAGGAGATCCGGATGCGCCGCTGAAGGCGCTGATTTTCGATTCGATATTTGACGGGTATCGTGGTTCAATTGTTTACATCCGGGTTTTTGAAGGAACGCTGAGAGAACGGGATAAGGTCAGGTTTTTTGCTACGGCTAATACGTTTGATGCCGAAGAGGTTGGGGTTCTCGAAATGGAAAGGGTCCGCACAAAAGAGCTTTCGGCGGGAAACGTGGGGTACCTGATCCCGGGGGCGAAGGATGTGCACGACACGAAGGTCGGTGATACTATCACGAACGCTGACCGTCCGGCTGCAAGCGCTCTCCCTGGATATAAGGAAGCAAAACCGATGGTATTTGCGGGGCTGTATCCGGTAAATGCGGATAACTTTGCAGAACTGAGAGATTCTCTTGAAAAACTCCGGATGAACGACGCCTCGCTGATTTTTGAGCCGGAAACATCCGTCGCGCTTGGTTTTGGTTTTCGCGCGGGCTTTCTTGGATTACTCCACATGGAAATTGTGCAGGAAAGGCTGGAGCGCGAATATCAGCAGGAACTCATTACTACCGTGCCGAACGTCGAATACCGCGTTCAGAAGACCGATAAGTCAATTGTGCTTGTCGATAACCCGGCATTGATGCCTCCTCTTGGCGAGATCGATCATATTGAGGAACCGTTCATTAGCGCGCAAATCATCACACCTTCGGAGTACATCGGCAACATTATGAAGCTGTGCACAGAACGGAGAGGAATTTACAAGAATACTACATATATCGATCCTACGCGGGCGGATCTTCGGTACGAGCTTCCGCTCTCTGAAATTATTTTCGATTTTTATGATAAACTGAAATCAACTTCGCGGGGCTACGCATCTCTTGACTATGAGTTCCTTGAGAACCGGGAATCGGAATTGGTGAAACTGGACATTCTGCTCAACGGCGATTCTGTCGATGCCCTTTCCACAATCGTCCACCGAGATAAGGCGTATGAATGGGGAAAACGTCTCTGCGCGAAATTGCGGAAATTAATCCCGCGCCAGATGTTCGAAGTGGTTATCCAGGCCGCAATCGGCAGTAAGGTTATTGCCCGGGATTCGATCTCACCCCTTAGAAAGAATGTTCTGGCAAAATGCTACGGTGGAGATATTACCAGGAAAAGAAAGCTATTGGAGAAACAAAGGGAGGGGAAAAAACGTATGAAACAGGTGGGACGCGTCGAAATTCCGCAGGAGGCTTTTCTGGCAGTGCTTGCAATGGAAGAAGATTAAGAAGGAGAATAGAATACTATGGTTAAGCAACGTGGGAAAGACATCAAAATGGCTGCAAAGGATCAGAAGGAAGGCGGGGGCATCAAGGCCTTTTTTCGGGAGTTTGGAATTATTGTCATCTCCTTTCTTCTCCTGAACAGCTTTGTCCTGGCCTCATTTGAAGTGCCAACCGGCTCGATGGAGAATGAAATTCTGACGGGAGACTTTCTCCTGGTCAATAAGTTCGTGTTCGGCGGGACGACACCGCGCACGATTCCATTCACCAATACCCGAATACCTGCGTTTAAGCTCCCTGACTTCTGGAACGTGGACAGGGGGGACGTCATCGTGTTCGTGTTTCCGGGAAACAGGGATGAGGTCCAGCCGGCTGAATTCGCATACTATTTGAAGAGGTGCATCGCTCTCTCCGGCGATACCCTCCGGATTATGAACCGGATTGTTTATGTAAACGGCCAGCCGTCACCTGTGCCGAGGAATATTAAATTCAATAGTCCCTTTGTTAAACCGCCGGAGTATCCCGATCCGAGAATTTTTCCAAAAGGTGCTCTGTGGAACGAGGATAATTACGGTCCGATTGTCATCCCGAAGAAGGGGGATGTGATCCCGTTAGGACCCGGCAATTTTGACCGATGGGATATCTTCATTCAACGCGAGGGTCATACGACGGCGGTTCACAGTGGAAAGATTTTTATTGATGGCAAGGAGCAAGCACGGTATACCGTCGAACGGGATTATGTTTTCGGGATGGGAGACAACAGGGATAATAGTCTGGATAGCAGGTTTTGGGGCTTTATTCCCAAAGAGGCAATTGTCGGTACTCCATTGATCGTGTACTGGTCATGGAATCCCGAGTGTTCGTTCTTCGATCTCACCAACAAGATTACGTCCATCCGGTGGGATCGGTTTGGGACGCTCGTCAAGTAGAGGGTGTTTGTTTGGATGGATGAACGGATGGAGCGCGAGAGTTCATGAAGAGTAGAGATTACCTGCTGGCATCGGTGGCGGCGGTTGCCTGTGCGCTTATTCTGAAATTGTTTGTTATCGGTGTGGTGTATATTCCTTCCCACTCGATGGAACAGTCCCTTCTTCCCGGCGATTATGTCCTCGTCGACAAACTGGTCTATGGAGAGCGCTCCTTCGCTGACGTCCCTTTTTCTCCGGCGTCGTTTATTCACCTTCCCGGATTTCGTCCAGTTGAACGCGGAGATGTTGTGGTGTTCGAGCTTCCGCGGATACATGGATTTGACGGGTACGAACCCCACTCTCTCTTCGTCAAGCGATGCATTGCCCTGAGTGGAGATCGGATCGCTGTTGAGGGAAAAACTCTGTCCGTCAACGGAACCGAAACTTTCCGATGGAGGCCGTTCTCTCGTGACCAATTTCTGGCACATGTTCAGAGTCCGTTGACCATTCCGCGCGAAGGGGATAAGCTTACCCTTACGGGGACAACAATAAACCAATGGATCGACCTCATCCGGCGGGAAGGCAACCGTGTCGACACTTCTGATGGAATGATCAGGATCAATGGGAAGACTGCAAATTCCTACACTGTCCGTAAGAATTATCTTTTCGTCGCCGGTGACAATACTGATTATACGTACGACAGTTCGAGCTGGGGTCTCTTGCCGGAGGATAACCTCGTCGGAAAAGCAGAGATTGTTTATTGGTCGACCCGGAACCGGGGAGCATCTTCACGATGGTATGACATCCTGTCTTCCATCCGATGGGGCCGGATCGGTACGTTTGTCCGCTGAGGTGTGCGACCGTGGCCGGTATCTATATTCATATTCCGTTTTGCGATCATAAATGCATCTACTGTGACTTTTATTCGATCGAGTCATCGGAAAAGACTGGACAGTTCCTGGCGATGCTCGATCGTGAGATGGATCTCTACCGGCGCCTAGGGCATGGTCAGAAGATCGATACAATTTATTTCGGCGGCGGCACCCCCTCTCTTCTCTCTCCGGATCAGGTCGAACATATTCTTGACAGGTTGCATTCGATATTTATGGTGGATGGCGATGCGGAGGTGACGTTGGAAACGAATCCCGGAACTGTGAACGAAGATAAGCTCGCGATGTTCCGTTCTCTTGGGGTCAACCGGCTGAGCATAGGCATACAGTCATTTCACGAAGATGATTTGAAATTCCTGACAAGAATCCATTCCTCACGGGAAGCGAAAGAATGCGTCGAGGCCGCTCGTGCGGTGGGGTTTGGGAATGTCGGTATTGATCTCATCTATGCGCTTCCCAACCAAACTCTGGAACAATGGGAAGACAACCTTCATCAGGGCGTCGCCCTTCAGCCGAACCACATTTCCGCCTATAGTTTGATTGTCGAACGCGGGACACCACTTTGGAGAATGGTCGAGGCGAAAGAGGTGCCCGCTGCGAAAACTGAAATCGAAGCCTCGATGTACAGAACCACAATGGAATTTCTCCGTGACGCCGGATTCGAGCACTACGAAGTGTCGAATTATGCTCTCCCAGGGTTCCGCTCTCGGCATAACAGCAGCTATTGGGATCACACGCCGTATCTGGGCTTCGGCCCGTCGGCGCATTCGTTCTGGCAGAACCGGCGTTGGTGGAACATCGCGAATCTCAACTCGTATTGCCAGATGCTGGAGAAGAAGGAGGTTCCGGTTGCCGGCGAAGAACACCTTTCATCAAATCAACTGTTGGAAGAAACGGTCATGCTCGGCCTGCGGAGCGATGGGATTGATCTCGAGGAACTGAAACAATGCCATCAGATCGATGCGATCTCCCTTCTTTCACCTGAAGTGGAGCAGCTCTCGCGAGACCGGCTTCTCGTTTTCGACCCACCTCTGTTGCGTCTCACAGATGACGGTTATGTCTTTTGCGATGAGTTGACGAAGATAATTCTCGCAAAACTGCCTTGACCATTCCTTGCGATTGTATCCTAATTCTTCTATATTAACCCCGAATTCATAAGAAAAGAAGCATTTTGGTGACTGGAGTACTGGGGATTGATGTCTGAGAAGAAAATCAATCGGTTGGTCGCCTCCTTGGTATTCATTCTGACGCTGGCCGTTTATCTCAGGACACTATCCACAACAGTCGTATTTTGGGATGTGGGAGAGTTCTGCGCTGCTGCACGGTTGCTCCAGATTCCACATCCTCCGGGAGCACCTCTCTTTATCCTGGTAGCCCGCCTTGCATCTCTTATTCCATTTCGCGAGGACATTGCGGCCCGAATGCACGCCGTGTCGGCGTTGGGGAGTGCCCTTGGAGTGATGTTCCTGTATTTAATCAGTGTCATTCTGATAAAAAAATTCCGGGGTGCAATAATCTCAGGTTTTGATCGGCTCGTCGTGTACGGAAGTTCAGCTGTCGGAGCGCTGACTCTGGCGTTTAGCACTACATATTGGGATAATTCGATTGAGGCAGAGGTGTACGGGTTGGGGATGTTTTTTGTCGCCCTCTGCTTCTGGCTCACCTTGCACTGGAGTGAACACGCTGATGAGCCAGGAAATGAACGGTATTTGCTTCTCGTCGCATATCTCCTTGGTCTGGCCACGGGCGTTCATATCCTCGCCCTTCTGGTTACTATCCCATTGATGATGATTGTATACTTTCGCACAACCGGGTTTTCAGTCAAAGGGTTTGTACGATTTTCGTTGCTTGCGCTTGGCCTCTTCATTGTCATCTATCCGGGAATCATTCAAATTCTTCCCCGTCTGCTCGCGGGGGAGTTCCTTGGCTTTAAAAGCAGTTTACTCCATATGATTCCGCCGCTTGTGATTATTCTTGCCCTCGTTGGAATCTATCGGTCATACAAACGACAACAAAGAGTTTTGCACATTGCGTGTTTGTCGTTTCTTCTTATCGTTCTCGGGTATACAACATATATCCAGGTCATCGTTCGGGCAAATGTCGATAACCTCCCGATGGACGAGGCAGATCCAAGTACTCTTGCTCGCTTTACAAGTTATGTGACAAGGGAGCAATACGGCGAGACGCCAATTTTCAGAGGAGAGAGTTGGGATAACGGGACGCAGGCTTATGTGGAGAAGCTCTTCCCGCGTCGATGGTCACGGGAAGCGATGCATGAACCGACACGGACGGAATACGCGAGTGATGCTGACTTTTTATGGCGGTATCAGGTGCAGCATATGTTTCTCCGCTATATCCTTTGGAATTTCGTCGGCGCAGAAGGACAATGGCAGGATGCGGGTGTAACATGGAAAAATACATTGGGTCTACCCCTGATCGTTTCTCTCCTTGGGTTCATCTATATTCTTAAGAAGGATTGGAAGACTGCGTCCGTTCTCGTGGCAATATTCATTGTCATGGGAGTTTTGCTTGACCTGTACCAGAATCAGCAGGATCCTCAGCCCAGAGAACGAGACTATTTCTATGTCGGGGCTTATTTTGCGATGTGCGTTTGGGTTTCATTTGGAGTCGTAGCGCTTCTGGAGTACTGCAAAACAATTGTGAAAAGGGCAGAATCCGCGCGGTTGGTTATGGGAAGCTTGTTGACAGTGCTTGTACTAGCGGTGCCGGGAAATCTGCTTCGGCTGAACTGGAACGATCACGACAGAAGTGGGTCATTTCTCGCGTGGGACTATTCCTACAACCTACTGCAGAGTGTGGATAGAGACGGAATTCTTTTTACAAACGGAGACAACGATACCTTCCCGCTCTGGTATTTACAGGATGTTGAAGGGATCCGGAGAGATGTCCGGATTGTGAATCTCAGTCTTTCGAATATACCGTGGTACCTTCATCTTATAAAGAACAGGACACCGTATGGAACACGACCGATCAGCTTGTCGCTGACGGACCAGCAAATAGACCGCATCAGGGCTATCCGATGGGAGCCTCAGAACGTCAGTATCCCTGTTCCGCGGGATGCTGCGGAACGCTTCGGCGTGCACGATTCCTTGATTCTGAATTCTGGAAGGATGACATGGGAGGTGAAGGGGCTGCCGCTCACGAGCGATATTCGTTACGTCAGAATTCAGGATATTATTGTCAAGGACATCATCACATTAAACACCTGGGATCGTCCGATCTTTTTTTCAGCCACATGCTCGCCGCAATCTAAAATCGGTCTCGACGATTATCTCTGGATGGAAGGTCTGGCCTACAGGCTGAAGCCGGTGCGATCCGGCACGCAAGGAGGGGGGACTGATATTGCACTCATGGAGAAGAATTTTCTGGCGGCAAATGTTGTGCCTGCGAAGTACTATCAACCCGGTTTCCTGTTTCGGAATCTGTCACTCCGGGGTGTGACATACGACGACAACGCAGAGCACCTGATGATGAATTATAGAATGGGATTTATGCGCATCGCAAATTACTATCTGCGGACCAAAAATGATAAACGCAAAACGCTGCAGGTACTCGATTCAATGGAATCGTCGATGCCGATAACTGCCCTTCCAATGCAGAACTGGGTCTCTGCATACTATATCGCCCGGATATATGCCGATGCGGGTGACCGGAATCATTTTGAATTATATGCGGGCGTCGTCGAAGCCCGTTGCCGGGAACTTATTGCTACCGGAGAAACAGAACTGCAGGATAACACGGCCAACCCTTATATCATCCTATCAGAGATTTATGCCATGCGCAAAGATTATTCGAGAGCGATCGACGTGTTGAGTGCGTATTCCAATCAGAATCCGAACACGCCCGGCGTGAAAGAAAGGATTGAGCTGTACGACCACCTACGAAGAACTCCACAGGCAGTTGATTCGATACCACACTGACCAATAGCAACGGATGGAGCACTCTGGTTTAATCGAGTTTACAGGCATCGGTTCTGCTGATATGCGTGAAGGATTAAGGTCCCAGTGAAGATCCTGATTTTCAACTGGCAGGATATCAAACACCCGCTCGGCGGCGGAGCTGAAGTCCATATGCATGAGATCTTCTCGAGGATCGCCGCCCGGGGGCATTCTGTGACCCTCTTCTGTTCATCATTTCATGGAGCTCCATCGGAAGAAATCATTGACGGGATTCGTGTGATCAGGGAGGGGGGCCGACAAGTGTTCAATTTTTATGTTGCGTACAGATACTGGACCCGGTTCCGGAAGGAAGGATACGATATTGTCATTGACGATATGAATAAGATTCCTTTCTTTACACCGCTGTTCGTGCGCAGACCTTTGGTTGTTCTGATCCACCACCTCTTTGGCAGAAGCATTTTTCAGGAAACGATTTTTCCATTCGCATTGTATGTATTCCTCCTTGAAAAATTTGCTGTGTGGGTTTGCCGTGTTTCGAGGGTGCCATTGTTCGTTGTCTCGGAAAGTACGCGCGCTGAGGTTATGGAGAAGGGAATTTTCTCTGAGAGGATCAGTATAGTCCCGAATTGCGTGGACCATTCCCGATATCGCCCGCTTGGAATGCCCCGCGCTCAGGCGCCGACGGTCGGATACTTTGGGCGTTTGAAGAAGTATAAGTCAGTTGATGATCTGCTCGATGCAATGAAGGTTGTTGCGGCAAAGATTCCCGCTATCCGTCTCATTGTGATTGGGGACGGAGATTATCGCCCGTCGCTTGAACGGCGATCAAGGGATCTGCAATTATCGGGAATCGTGAAATTCACCGGTTATGTGGATGAAACCGAAAAAGTCCGCCTGCTTAATGAGGTCTGGTTTCTGGTAAACACTTCCTCAAAGGAAGGGTGGGGGTTGACGGTGATCGAAGCGAACGCCTGTGCGACGACAGTAGTCGCCAGCAATGTCCCCGGACTCCGTGATGCCGTAAAAGATGGGGAGACAGGACTTCTGTACGAATATGGGAATGTAACGGAGCTTGCCGACAAGATCATCCTGCTGGCCGAAGACGCCGCACTCCGGGAACGCTTCGGGAAATCCGCCGAACGCTGGTCGCAATCCTTCGACTGGCAGCTGGTAGCAGACCGGACGGTTCTCCTTATGCAGGAAATTATCCAACATGCTCCCGACCGATGATGGAGCGCAAGATCGATATTGCATTCATCTCCGCAATGCATGCGCCATTTATTCAGGATGACATCGACGTTCTGAGAGAGCATTTCATTGTACGCGACCAGATCGGTCACGGTTTTCGTGCCTGCGCTAAAATCTTATGGCTGGTTCTCCGCTCCGATATCGTGTACTGTTGGTTCGCATCGGTGTATGCTTCACTTGCAGTCAGAGTAGCGAAATGGATGGGTATCAAATCCATTGTTGTCATTGGTGGTGTTGATGTCGCAAAGGATGACGACATCGGGTACGGGATGTGGCGTACGCCTTGGAGAGCACGCCTGGTTCGCTATGCCCTTACCCAGGCCAGCCACGTGCTCGCTGTCGATCCTTCCTTAAAAGAAAAAGCTGTATCCCTTGCGGGGTACCAAGGAGAGAATATAGCCTATGTTCCCACCGGTTATGACGCTGAATTCTGGAGGCCAGCTGGGGTGAAAGTCCCTCTAGTCCTCTTTGTTGCACACATTGAGGATGTCGTCAGGGCGAGAGTCAAAGGAGTGGATATCTTCCTGAACGTTGCCGCTGGAATGCAGGAGACGAAATTCATTCTTGTTGGAGTCTCTGCGAAGGTATTATCTTCTTTCCAGATTCCGAAGAATGTTG
This sequence comes from Bacteroidota bacterium, assembly GCA_033852415.1. Lineage (GTDB taxonomy): Bacteria > Bacteroidota > Ignavibacteria > UBA10030 > SZUA-254 > DATKPE01. Next base: position 15,379 of record JAWOMQ010000145.1, on the reverse strand, counting down.
TTGTCCATGAACCTGTTGAGAGAAAGCAACTCTTGCCATTTTATCAGCACGCCAAGGTGTATTGCCAGCCCTCTCGTCATGAGGGTTTGCCAAACTCTCTTTGTGAAGCCATGCTTTGCGGCTGTATACCGGTTGCAAGTGATGTGGGTGGTAACCGGACTGCGGTGGGAGACGCAGGGTTCCTTGCGCAGGTCGGGGATCCTGAAGAGATAGCACAGGCGATTCGCAATGCGCTCCTTGCAGACGAAGCTGCTGCTATCCGCGCCCGCGCCCGCATAGTTTCACTCTTTCCTCTCGAGAAGAGACAGCGTGCACTTGTGGATCTGATTACGAAGTGCCTGGCATGAAGCGCTTATCGAAAAACTTCCTGGCTATTCTCGCGGGGGATGTGGGCAGGCGGTTGCTCGGCTTCGCCGCGCTCGCGTACCTTACCCGACGAATATCAATCGGGGATTTTGGCGCTGTTAACGTTGGACTCACGTTGCTCTCCTACGGTCTGATGGCAAGTTCCGGTGGTCTTGGTTCCTTTGCAGCGAGAGAAATTGCTCGCAACGATGATGCAGAATTTGTGGGGAAAATTCTTGGCTCGCGGCTCATCAATGCAATTCTCGTTTATGTCCTCCTCTTTATTGTGTCGTGGTTCTTTATCATGAACAGAACGACCGCGATTCTCGCGATATTGTTCTCGTTCTCATTGCTTGTGAATGCCTTTTTCCTGGATTGGTATTTCCAGGGAAAGGAATCTATGTTAGTCATCGGATTCAGCCGGCTGGCTGCAGCTGTCGTCTACATCGGTGCGATCATTGGCTTCGTCAGATCTGCTGGAGACATCATCTGGGTGCCGGTCGCTGCGATTGCCAGCGATCTTATTGTGGCATTTATTCTTTTTTTGATGTACAAACATGTGAACCCCGGCAGGACACTGAGAATCAGGATCGAAGGATGGAAGGGGATGATGCGTCAGGCACTCCCAATTGGTGCGGGTTCCCTCTTTGGGCATTTTAGCATCAATCTGGCTCCGATCGTCATTGGAATCGTGCTTTCAAATTCTGAAGTCGGAATTTACAGTGCTGCAAGCAAACTTGTTTTCTTTCTCCTTATTCTTGACCGCGTGTTTGCGACTCTCCTCTTGCCTGCCTCTGCGCGATTGTATAGCAACTCGACGGAAAATCTCGCCCTGACACTTGAAATAGCCCTGAAATGGGTTATCCTCCTCGCACTCCCGCTGAGTGTTGGGGGTACATTGCTCGCGGATCGGCTTGTTCCGGCCATTTATGGTGCTCCTTATGTTGTTGCTGCGAATTGCTTTCGCATATTAATATGGTATTTTCTTGCGACGATGGTCCACACTATTTATTCGACAGGTCTTGTAGCCATAGGTGAGGAAAAGGCATTTGGGTCGGTCATGGCGGTCAGTGCGGTCTTCTATGCCGTTACGATTGTTACCGGGACGATTTTCTTCGGAGTAATCGGAGCAGCAATCGGAATTGTGGGTTCAGAGATATTGACTGTTTTTATGATGCGGCGTCGTTTCTCGAAGTTCGTTCGGGTTCGGTTTCCCCGGACAATCCCCAGAACAATTTTGGCCGCTGGGCTCATGGGTGCTCTTGTGTTCGTTCTGGCCAGGCTCAATCTGATAGTGGTAGTCGGTGCTGGGGCAATCATCTACGCTGTTGCCGTTTATTTGATGAGAGGTGTAACAACCTCCGATATTATAGAGATTCGTAAGAGGGTATGATGCGCATCCTCATCGGAATTGTGGATGACCATCCGGGGTGGCAATTGCTTCTTTCCCAGGAGGGAATTCCATATCGTTGTATCAGGAGCGGAGACGAGGTTGCAGAATGCTCCGTGCTTGTCGGCGGGGATGGCTACCCTGAATCCCTTGTCCCTGCAGTAAGGGATTTCTTGAAGGGCGGTGGAGGGATCCTCTGCGCTGCCTCGCTCCTTGGTCGATTGTCCGGGGTGCCTCCGCGTGAGCGAACGCTCACTTCGATATTACCCGAGGCCGGTTCATTCCTCTCTGGGATTGGATTGTGTGATTTATTCTTGACTGCTCGCATCCCGGCACAGGCAAATGTAGGGATGGATCGGACTGGCCATCCGACGGTCTTTTGCGGTGATTTTGGCGGTGGATTTGTTGTCGCATTCCCATTCGATCCCGCGGCGGCGATCCTTGACGGACGGCTCATGACGAAATCGTTTTACTCCGAGCGACGGAGACTTCCCTACGAAACAGTTCCGGCTGTGACTAAAGGTTCAATCCGCCAATTCGTTGCCAGAGGACTCGAGTATCTTCACCACGCGTGCGGTCTACCCTATGCACATCTCTGGTACTACCCGGAGAATGCCCGGTCAATTGCTGCGTTCCGGATCGACACGGACTTTGGCACTGAACGTGAGATCGAAGAACTCTATGCACTTTCTGAACGATTGTCAAAACCATTCACATGGTTTGTCGACGTCGCGTCGCAGGAACAGATCCTCCCGGTCTACAGGGGGATGAGGCTCCTGGAAATAGGCGTTCATTGCAATACGCACAAACACTACAAGGGTGCGGGAGATGCATCGGCCGATCTCGGCCGCGCGATCACGGCATTGGAAAGAAATCAGATCGAAGCTCATGGCTGTGCTCTCCCGTTCGGGCAGTGGTCGACCGACCTCGGTCGTGAAGTCGAACGACGTGGATTTAAATACTCGAGTGAGTTCTCTTATGATGCAGATAATTCGCCCTCATTCCCTTATCTTGCCACTCGTTTTTCGAACACACTCCAGATCCCTGTTCATCCCATCAGCATAGGGAATCTCAATCGGCAGGGATTTCAAAAAGAAGAAATCGTCCGATATTATCGGTATATTATCGATCTTAAAATGCAATCCCGCGAACCGATCGTTCTCTACCATCATCCGAAGAACGGCCGCACCGATATCATTGATGCTTTCCTGCGCACGCTCCGGGAGCCAATGGTGCGGTGGATGACTTTCAGCGATTATTCGAATTGGTGGAGGGAACGGAACGCAGGGGAGCCATCAGTCAACTACGATAACCGACAATTCCATTTTCAACTCAAGAAAAACGTTGCGGGGATGCTTTTTCATGTAACGATGGAGGATGGTACGGAATCTTATTGCGCCCCCGCTGAGGCAGTGGAACGGCGTTCATTGAGGTGGCAACCCAAGCCCGAACCATTTGTGACGCCGCCCGATCTCCTGCGCATCCGGAATTTCAATCCATGGATTCCACTCCAGCGATGTGAAGATTTTCTACGACAATGCTGGACCGTGAGGTATGAAGGTAATTAAGTCTGCCAAATCATGAAGGTATGTCTCGCAACATATCAGTCTGTTCTTCTGCTCAAAGGAGGACCGAGAACCCAGATCCTGCAAACCAAGAAGTGCCTTGAGCAACTCGGTGTGCAGGTATCACTTTTCGAGTCGTGGAAGGATTTTTCAAAGGAATCGGTTGACCTGGTCCACCTTTTTGGGGCGAATATCGGAACATATCATCTGGCGCGGGAATTATACAAAATTGGTGTGCCTATCGTCGTGACGCCAATCTTTTTTACCCGCCATGGGTCGGGTTCTATCCGGTGCACGGCATGGATGAACAATGTTCTAAAGAATTTTGTGGGCGGAATCTGGACGGATTATGCGCTGGTGCAGGAAATATGCCGGTGGTCCAAAGCTGTACTCCCCAACACCAGGCGTGAGAGCGATCTCCTTGCGAAAGGACTGGCCATTGATCCGAGCAATATCACTGTTGTACCCAATGGCGTTGAGGACAGGTTTTACCACGCAGATCCCGCACTCTTTCAACGTACATATGGGATCAAGGACTTCGTGCTGAACGTCGGACATATTGGACCGAACCGGAAAAATGTGCTCCGGTTGATTGAGGCACTTTCACGCATCAACGTGCCTTCCGTGATTATCGGGAGGATCGAAGATAACACATACGGACGGCAGTGTATTTCGCTCGCTGCGCGTAATCCGCGTCTGTTGGTGCTTGACTCACTACCCAACGATTCAGACTTGCTCGCCTCGGCATATGCCGCGTGCGACGTGTTTGTGCTCCCTTCACTTTATGAAACCCCAGGTATTGCTGCGCTTGAAGCAGCCCTTGCCGGTGCCAAGATTGTGCTTACCAAATATGGTGGTACTGAGGAATATTTCGGATCTGAGGCGGAGTATGTTGAACCCTCCTCGATCGAGTTGATTCATCATGGAATCGTTACTGCGCTGAACAAGCCAAAGTCCGATGCTTTACGGCAAAGGGTGAGGAACACGTACCTGTGGTCCAAAGTCGCCGGGCAGTACCGCACGGTCTACGAGCGTATTGTTCGGTAATCTGCTGCCGTCCTTTCCTTTATCTTAATTCCTCCATGAAGACAAATCACCCTTTCTCATTCAGACATGTCATCATCTTCACCATTCTGGCTTTGGCTGTTATTCTCCTTCTGATCAGGTTCTCCCGCAGTTATCACACTCGATCCCAAATGGACACAGGGGATCTGCTGGTGCCCGGATTGAGCACAAAGCCAGCCCCGAAAGAAATTGTTTTTCACGGCTGTCCTCCTGAAGGAGATGGAGGGGATCGCGAGTTGAATCTGCTGAAGAACCGGGTCGATACGGGGGACTATGTTATGGTGACGCTTGATGCCATCCTGAAGCTGCCGTGGCCGCACAGCACGGAAAGGAGAAACCGAAAGGATTGGTCTCCGGACGCAAAAGCTCTGATCGCCAGGAACGAGGGGGTCCCACTGGTTGTTGAAGGTTATTTCCTCCGCGTGAAACAGGAAGGTCCGGAGTCCCCAAATTGTAAAGAGGAAGATCCTGACTTTCGGGATTTTCATATCTGGCTTGCCGGTGCCTCCGAGGACGATGAGCGAAATGCCATGGTTGTGGAAATGACGCCGAGGGTGCGCGCAGAGCATCCATCCTGGACCAGGGAAACAATCCTTAAGATAGCTCATGACCGGCGGCATGTTCGGGTCAGCGGATGGCTCCTGTTCGATCAGGAACATCCTGACCAGGTGGAAAAATCCCGGGCAACACTTTGGGAAATTCATCCGATCATGAAAGTCGAGGTCGAAGAAGCCGGCAGGTGGATCCCCATTGAGTCCCGCCAGCGCTGATTGCAGTTTCCCTTTGAGATTGCGCTGATTTTGGCTATATTCCCACCTCCTACCATGAAAATAAGAACAGTTGAGATAAAGGCACGATGTGATGAGTTGGATAAGGTTCGCACAACTCTTCGTGAGCACCATGCGGATTTTCGTGGTCTTGATCATCAGACCGACACCTATTTCATTGTCCCACACGGTCGCCTGAAACTTCGTGAGGGGGATATCGAAAACGCATTGATTTATTACGAGCGGGAAGATCAGCCAGGACCAAAAGAATCAAAGGTCATGCTTGCTCCGACCTTAGAGGGTCCGGCCTTCAGACAAATTTTGCAACGCCTTTTTGATGTCAAAGTCGTCGTGGAGAAGCAACGTGAGATCTATTATATGGAGAACATCAAGATACACCTTGACAGTGTTACAGATCTCGGAACATTTGTTGAAATCGAGGCAATTGGTGTTGATATGGAGAGTTCAAGAGATGTCCTTTTGAAGCAATGTGAAGATTTGATGAAAACACTGCGCATAGAGCAGAAAGATCTGGTCATTGATTCATACAGCGATCTGCTTCGGGGCCTATCGGCGGGGAGAGACGACAGAGATGCCTGATCAGGGTTATCTCGTTGTCATCGATGGACCGAGTGCGGTCGGGAAGTCGACGATCTTCCGCCGCCTTCTCGCCCAAAGCGAGCCAAAATTCTATCTCGCAAAACGCTTCACCACGAGGGAACGACGTCCGCACGAGGATGATGAGGATATCTACGACTTTATATCACACGAAGAATTTCAGCGGATGGTTGCTCAAGATGATTTTGTCGAAAACAAATGTTATAAGTTCGGCATGTGTTACGGCCTGCCGAAGAAGAACGTCACTGGTCAGCTTTCACGTGGGATGAATATGCTTGCGATGATCAATCTCGGGAATATTCAGATGGTGAGGCGGGTAGTTCCGCGAACCTTCGGTGTCTTTCTCTCCGCTTCGTTGGAAACGATCAGGAGGCGGCTGCGCGAGCGCGGAACGCATCCGATGGAACAGATCGAAGAACGGTTGGGCAACGCAGCGGATTCCGCTAAATTCACTCCCTTCTATGACCTGGTCATTGTCAATGAGGGGAGAACGATCGATGAAGTCGTCAACGAAATCCGGGAACAATTTCTCCTTTTCATTCGTACAAGGAAGTAACAATCCTTTGTAAGTTCGGACTCAGTGAAAAACCGATGATGCCGTTTTCTGTACTATTTGGGAGGGTGAGACTCTGCGCTCCTGCCGTGGCGCTCTTCGTTTTGTGCCTGGTCCCGCTGTTTGTTTCCGGATGCGGGGGCGCCAGAACGCTGACCTATCCGAATTTCATCCGACAGAAACCCCAGCTTGGTGATATAACGATTCTCTCCGATATGATGATTATCCAGGCGATACGGGGAGATACGGAACTGATTGATCTCACAGAAAACAAAGATATTGGTGTGAGCGAGTTGCAGTTTTGTACGGACGAATTGCGTGCAAAGGGTTATCAGGTGAGAAATTCAGACCTCACATCAGTCGGTCTGATGGTGGATCCGTACAAGATCTACAAAATGATCCGAACTCTCGATGATGCCCACCTGCCGGAGGACGCGCTCCCCCTGGGATATGCCCCGTTCTACCTCGATCCTCTTGTGGTGAGAGATACCCTCATGCAGTCAGCACTTACCCAACTGTACTCCTCGATCGTCTACAGCGGTCAAAAAGAGGACACGATGAAAACCATCATCCCCATTGCAAAGGTTGTTGGTGCTCGACTTCGCGCTAAAACACTTCTTGTCCTTCTCACAGGCGGGTTTAACGTTCCGATCACAAAGGGTGTGACTGAGATGACGGCCAATCCCGACAAGGCTCAAAACGCTATAGCAGTTCGCCCTCGGTCGCAGCTCTCTGTGCTGATGTACATTCTCAATGCCACAAACGGCGAAATCATATGGGAGGATCGCGAATATAAGAATGAGGGGGTGGTTCATAAGGATAGAATCCTGGGCATGCTGGAAGATCTTCTGGACGAAATGCCGTAACCAGAGGGCCGTAAGTGCCTGATTTTGTTCTGCGTTAGCTGAATCCCACGATTTACAATATTCTTCTTGCGGTTGAATGGAGGGGTTTGTATCTTTTTCTCTGACTGCAGTGCAGGTGTTCGAGGGAGAAATTCGTCCAACTGTCTAACCAATTGCTGGAAGGAGACCACGGAATGGGATCGAAATCGACCTTTTCGAAAAGTGAATCCTCACGCCGCAAACCAAGCCATCCTACGACCACAATTCGTCAGTCACAATTTATTCCTGCTCCGCCTGAAGAACTTTATGATGCCTATCTCAACGAACGAACACATTCGCTGTTTACCGGTGCATCGACCATCTGTGAGAGATTCGTCGGTGGAAAATTCAGTGCCTGGAACGGCTACATCACGGGCAAGAACGTGAGGCTCGAAAACGGGAGGCGCATCGTACAGGAATGGCAAACGACGGAGTGGCCGCACGGCTATGCTCCATCGCTTCTTGAACTAACGTTCCATGCAAAAGGCAAAGGGACCGAGGTGCGGATCATACAAAAAAATGTGCCGCTCGAGCAGGCGAAATACTATAAAAAGGGATGGGTCGATTTCTATTGGGGACCCATGAAAAGCTTTTTCAGAGGAATTGCCAAATAGAGCCCGGACAGCTCTTCCGCATCCCACCTCCAATGCCGGTCTCATTGCAGGATTTCACACGACCACACCCCGCCGGATCATGCCGGACCCATCTCGCCATATACACTGACGAGACGAATCCGGTCCAATGGTAGATTCATCCAATATAATTCATATGGTGTTCGTACATCATTCACTCACACTACAGAAACATATGAGGAAGATCGGACTATTTCTCTTTCTTACCGCCTTTCTTGTTCCCTTGTATCTCCTTCCACAAACTGACACGGGAAGCGTTCCAGGCCCGGATCTTCAGAGGATTCTACCGACCGATACGAGTATCACGATTGGCAAGCTGGGTAACGGTCTCCGGTATTACATCCGCAGGAACCTGAAGCCCGAAAAGCGGGCTGAGTTGCGCCTTGTGGTAAACGCAGGGTCCATTCTGGAGGATGATGATCAACAGGGACTCGCGCATTTCTGTGAGCATATGGCGTTTAATGGAACACTTCACTTTAAGAAGAATGAGCTTGTAAACTACCTGGAGTCCATCGGAATGCGGTTCGGACCGGATGTAAACGCATATACGAGTTTTGACGAGACAGTATATATGCTTGAGATACCCACCGATACACCTGAAATCGTTGCGAAGTCATTTGATATTCTTGAAGATTGGGCGCACCTCGTGACCTTTGATACGGATGAAATTAACAAAGAGCGAGGGGTGATTACCGAGGAATGGCGTCTCGGCAGAGGGGCGGCGGCACGTATGCGCGACAAACAATTTCCCATCCTCTTTGAAAATTCCCGTTATGCGCAACGGCTCCCGATCGGTAAGGAAAATATCATCGAAAAGTGCAGTTACGAGACGCTCAAAAGTTTTTATCGCTCCTGGTACCGTCCCGATCTCATGGCAGTTATTGCCGTCGGCGATTTTCAAAAACCGGTCATCGAGAAACTCATTAAGGACCATTTTTCCGGAATCGAACCATACGGCAATGAACGGGAACGCGCGTACGCTAATGTCCCCGATCACGATCAACCGCTCTATGCGATTGCAACCGATTCGGAAGCGACCCTGTCAAGCGTAAGTATTTATTGGAAACATGACCTCGAATCGCAAGCAAGAGAAGGGGATTACAGGCGACAACTGGTAGAGGGATTGTACAATGGCATGCTCAACGATCGGCTTTCCGAGCTCACTAAGAAACCTGATCCGCCGTTCCTTTTTGCCTCCTCCTCAAATGGTATCCTGGTTCGCACGAAGAGTTGTTATGTGCTCCAGGCGGGAGTGAAAGATAACGGTCTTCTCCGGGGGATGCGCACGATTCTCGAAGAAGCTTTTCGCGTCCGGGAATTTGGATTTACTGCGGCAGAGCTCGAGCGACAGAAGAAGGATATGTTAAGAGCGATTGACCAGGTGTACGACGAAAGGGACAAAACCGAGTCTGAAAGCTATGCATCGGAATATGCGCGCAATTTCCTTGAGAAGGAACCGGTTCCGGGTATTGGATTTGAAGATTATCTGTATCACAAGTATCTGCCGGGGATAACTCTCGATGAGATCAACCGACTCGGTGCAAAATGGATGACTGAGAAGAACCGCGTGGTGCTGGTGAATGCCCCACGCAAATCGGGGGTGAGCGTTCCTTCCGAAGAGGAACTGGCAAAAATCTTCGAAACCGTTTCGCATGAAGAACTTCAACCGTATACCGAAAACGTCTCAAACCAGCCATTACTTTCCACTCCTCCGAACGGGGGAACACTCGTCAAAGAGCGGAGAATAGACGAGCTGGGCGTTACGGAGTGGTCCCTTTCGAATGGTGTCCATGTTGTACTGAAACCGACCAATTTCAAAAATGATGAGGTGATCTTCACATCGTTTAGTCCTGGTGGCACATCACTTGTCGCGGATTCCGGTTACATCCCCGCGATGACCGCAGCATCAATCGTCGATCAGGGCGGTGTCGGGAAATTTGATGAAGTTCAACTTGAGAAGATGCTTGCCGGGAAGATCGTGAGCGTATCTCCCTTTATAAGCGAATTGGAAGAAGGGCTGAGTGGTGAGACTGCACCTCAGGATTTGGAAACGATGTTTCAGTTGATTTATCTCTATTTTTATGAACCCCGGATGGATACTTCTGCTTATGATGCATATATCTCGCGTATCCGGGGATACCTGGAGAACAGGAGTGCGCGCCCGGAATCTGCTCTCGATGATACAATGGAGGTGACCATGGCACAATATAGTCCCCGACGCCAGCCATGGACTGAAGCGCTTTTTGACAAAATGAACCTCAGCAAGTCGTATTCATTCTATCGGGACAGATTCGCTGACGCAAGCGATTTTACCTTTTTGTTCGTCGGCAACTTTTCAATTGATTCACTCAAAATCCTGGTCGAAAAATACCTGGGGTCTCTTCCCTCAACCCACAGAAAAGAATCCTGGCGGGATCTTGGCATTGAGCCACCTGGGGGGATCGTCGAGAAAACCATTCACAAAGGAATTGAGCCGAAAAGCCAGGTGCGCATTATTTTTGCCGGCCCGTTCGAGTGGTCACAGGAGAACAGGTATTTGTTAGGTTCTCTCACCGATGTCATGAACATAAAATTGCGTGAAGTCTTGCGCGAAGAGAAAGGCGGGACCTACGGTGTGGCAGTGAACGGTTCCGCCGACCGTGACCCCAAACCGGAGTACCAGATTTCCGTTGGATTTGGATGTGCCCCTGACCGTGTCCAGGAGCTCGTCCGGTCAACTTTTGAGCAAATTGATAGTGTCTGCACATATGGAATCGGTCAGATATACATCAACAAGGTGAAGGAAACACAGAAGAGAGAACGTGAAACGGAGTTGAAGCAGAACCGCTTCTGGCTTTCGAATCTGCGGTTCTACTACGATCATAATGATGACCCCAGAAAAATCCTCCGCTATGATAAACTTGTGAATGGTCTGAGCGCCGAAGAGATTCAGGATGCGGCAAAAAGGTACTTTGATTTAAAGAATTATGTGAAAATTGTGCTTCTTCCGGAGAAATAGTGGGAAACCCCCGTGTCGGTGACCCTCCCGGACAAGGCCGGAAGTGTCGATTGCGGCTGAATGACAAAACTTTCTAAAATTGGGACTGTCGGATTGATAATCCACCTGAGCGGTGTGCTGCGGCCCGTTCCTTATGGAATGAAAGCTGTTTGAGGCCGCATCAAAAATTTCTCTTGACAATGTCTGATGAGTTCTTTATACTAATCATTACAATATGAAATCCTTCGGACGATATTACTTCTATTATTACTTTACGAACGCGCCCCGTCGCGCGATTCACCTGAGGTAACTCGTCCAGAGTTTTCCCGAAAGGTGGGACCGCCGATGAGAGCGATTCCACCTTTTTCATTTCCTGCCGATCTGAAAATTGTGGAAGCCGAAACCCCTGCGGTAAGCCCCATCTTTCCATTGATCGGAATTCAACATCCATTGATCGATCAAGAGGAAGGATACACTATGACAAACCTGAAACTTGTTGCACTTGAACAGCGTGAACGAACGATTGTCACGGTGGGCAATGTCCGTTTTGGCGACCGCTTTGTCATTATCGCTGGACCGTGCAGTGTTGAAAGTGAAGAACAGATGATCCAAACCGCGGTCGCGGTGAAGCGGGCGGGCGCGGACATGCTCCGTGGAGGAGCGTTCAAACCGAGGACATCCCCGTATGCCTTCCAGGGACTGGGCCTGCAGGGATTGAAAATTCTTGCCAGGGCACGCGATGCGACCGGGCTGCCGTTTGCGACGGAGGTACTCGACACGAGAGATGTTTCGTGGGTAGCTGAGTTCGCGGATGTGATCCAGATCGGAGCGAGGAATATGCAGAATTTTTCCCTGCTCAAAGAAGTCGGAAAGCTTCAAAAACCCGTTCTCCTGAAACGGGGGATGTATTCGACACTTGAAGAATGGCTCAACTGCGCTGAGTATGTCATGAACGAAGGTAATCCTCAGGTGATTCTCTGCGAACGCGGGATTCGATCGTTTGAGACATACACACGTAACACACTTGATCTCAGCGCCGTGCCGGCTGTGAAAGAGTTGAGCCATCTCCCTGTGATCACCGATCCCACACACGGGACAGGGAAGGTGAGCCTCATTGAACCTATGAGTCTTGCTTCCGTCGCAGCGGGTGCTGATGGTGTCATTGTTGAGGTTCACAGAAATCCACAGGAGGCACTGAGTGACAAGGACCAGGCGTTGACTCCCGAACAATTCTCGGAGATCGTGAAGAAAATCCGGGCTCTTGAATCGTTTGGGGTCGGAAGCCGTTTCTTTGCTTCTCAACGTTGGGGGAGGAGTTCGTCATGAATCTCAAGGAGATAAGAAATAAGATCGATCATCTTGATATTGAGCTCATCGCGCTCCTTCATCAACGCATGGAATACGCGCTGCAAGCCGGCAAACACAAAAATGCAATATTTGATCCCTCGCGCGAGAAAACAATTCTCGATACTGTCTCCTCGAAGGGATCCGCGCTGCTCGAATCTTCCTTTATTATCGAAGTTTACCGCTCCGTGATCGGCAACAGCAAGAAACTACAGGAGAAGAGATTGAAGTTGGTAGGATTTCAGGGGGAACATGGTGCGTGGAGCGAGATTGCGATTCAAGAATTTGGATATGAGATGGTCCCCATCCCCTGCTTTGAGTTCGGCGACGTCTTTGCGGGAGTCGCAAAGAAAGAACTTGATTTCGGGATCGTGCCAGTGGAAAATTCTCTCGAGGGCTCCGTGAATGAGGTCAACGATCTCCTTATCGGAACAGAGTTGAATATTGTCGGCGAAAACATCGTCCCGATCCATCATAATCTGCTGGCACTTCCGGGGAGCGACCACCGCGAGATCCGAACCGTCTACTCCCATCCTCAGGCTCTCGCGCAATGCCGGGCATTTCTCCAGCGGAACAGATTAGAGCCGCGCCCATTTTACGATACAGCCGGCGCCGCACGCTGGCTCCGTCACGAAGGTCCGCGAACGGCAGGTGTTATTGCAAGTGCCCTCGCAGCCGATATCCATGGGCTGGAGATAGTCAAGGAGAATATCGAAGACCATCCGGATAACGCCACACGCTTTGTTCTCCTTTCGGAACGCATGGAAACCAACGGAGCGAACAAATGCACGATCGCCTTCTCGACCAAAGACAGGGTCGGTGCACTGCTGGATGTCCTCCGAATATTCGCGGAATACAAGATAAACCTGACGAGAATCGAGTCAAGGCCGGACCGGATGTATCCGGGGACGTTCGGTTTCCTTCTTGATCTACAGGGATCTCCTGATGATCCCCTGGTAAGTGAGGCACTGACCCGCGTGAAAGAGATGTCGGTAAAATTCAAGAATTTAGGTTTTTATCGGGAGAGCCAGCGATGAAAATCTGTGTCCTTGGTGTCGGAAAGATGGGTGCGTGGATGGCAAAGAAACTCTCGTTCGAACATCAGGTGTTTGTCTTTGACAAAGACAGGGAGAAGTATAGTAATCTGGGATCCGTTACCATATTAGAGGAAGAGCATCAGATTTCCGGCGTGGCTCCGGATATGCTCGTGAACTCGGTGAGTCTGCAATTAACCATTCCAGCGTTCCAGTCGGTACTGGGATATCTGCCTGGTGACTGTCTTCTCTGCGATATCGCTTCGATCAAACGTGAGCTCCCAACGTTTTATCGCAAGGCGAAATATCGCTTCGTCTCACTTCATCCGATGTTCGGCCCGACCTTTGCCGATCTCATGTCGGTGCGTGATGAAAACGCCGTCATTATCAGCGATTCGGATACTGCCGGAAAAGAATTTTTCGTGCAATTTTTCAGTTCGCTGGGGTTGAACATCTTTGAGTATTCCTTTGCCGAGCATGACGTCATGATGGCATACTCCTTGACGCTTCCATTTGTTTCTTCCTTGGTCTTTTCGTCATGTGTCAGTACAGATGCGGTTCCGGGGACGACCTTTAAGAAACACCTTGAGGTAGCAAGGGGTCTGCTGTCGGAAGACGAATACCTTCTCGCGGAGATTATCTTCAACCCCCATTCGCTGGCCCAGATAGAAAAGATCAATAACAAACTCAATTTTCTCTGGCACATTGTAAAAAATCGGGATACTGACGAAGCCCTCAAGTTTTTCAATAACCTCAGACTTCAGATTCGCGGGGAAAAAGAGTAGCTTCCCATCAGGATTCTTTTCGCAAGTATCATCCCACGTTCCGATCCATTCGGAGAAGTGCCACGCCTCAATTGAAATAGAGGACAAAACTCACTATCTTTTGATACTGACTTTTCATTCAATCTTTTATCGCAATCAATTCATGAGATTTTTCCTGATTTTATTGTTCTTGAGCTGCCTTGAAATGGCTGAAGGGCAACCGGGACGGACGCCGATAACAACGGATGACCTTGCTATAAAGGTCACTGGTGCCTCTCAGCAGGTCGTATATTCCAATCGGGCCGGAGGTGTGTATTACTCCGAGACGTCCGGAGAGAACACCTCTGCTCTGGAGGGATTCTATGTCAACGGGATCAAGATGATGGACGATTACGTCATCTATGTGAATAAACGCCCCCTTTTGAAATCTGAAATTGTCAGCACTGTTGTTTATCCGCATCAGATGATCAGAACGTATCATGATGGAACGAAAGAGACAATCACACTCGCCGATTTCTCAAACGTTCTCTTGATAGAGCTCGACAGTGTTCGTGGAAAGGAAATCCGGGTTCGGCCTTATTTCAAAGACGTCCGCGATACCTCTGAATTAATGATGAGAGTGCAGTTTGGCGAATTGTATATCGGGAGAAGAAACACGGAGGTCCTCTCCGTGGATGATTTCCCAAAGATCTGGCTTGGAGTGGTTCTGGCACCCGGGCCGAATTTCTCGTACGTTTTCTATGAACAGACTTCCGATGATCATGGGTACTCGCCTGCGCTTATGCAATCGTCGGTTCCATCGAACAGTTTTCTTGTGGAGTTCTTTGTGTCGGAGAACCCCAAAGGACTCGTTGACCTGAGCATGAATGCATTGCGAAATTTTCCGGATTCAGTCTATGATCGGCGGGTAAGGATGGATCAGATGATGATGAGGTCTTATCTCCGGACAGACAATGCAGAGATCAATCGCGCGCTGAACTGGGCAAAGATCTCGTTTGATGCGTTGATTGTTGACGGCAACCGAGCTGGCATCCGGAGCGGCGTTCCGCATGGGGATCGATTTGAAGCCAGGGAAGTATTTTCCTCGATGAGGGGCGCTTATCATTTTCTCGGAGATTTCCCGGAGGCCCGGCCGATCTTCCGGGATTTCGCGGAGACTCAAGATACGAACTCTTCAAGCCCCACATATGGGTGTATCGCAGACGGAATATCGGGTGAATTAAGTTTTCGCATGGCCGACGCGACGCCGCTCTTTGTTTCGGCGCTGGGCGAGTATATCCAACGGTTCGGCGACAGTAGTTTTGCCGCCGAAATGTTCCCGACCGTTGAGCGGGCAATCATCGGCACTCTTCGCAACCGTGTCGACAATCGAATGTTCCTTATGCACGGCGAGCGTGATACATGGATGAATATCCCGCGTGGTAACCGGGCAAATGACCTG
>JAWOMQ010000075.1:0-5770 GCA_033852415.1 Bacteroidota bacterium | reverse complement strand
AGAAGGTCAATCAAAGATGTGGAGAACGCTCTCAGGTTTGAAAAGGTTGAAAGACTTCATCTCCGATGAGCTCAAAATGAAAGAGGAGGTTGCCAAGTTCAATGATCTCCGTTTTCGGCAAGGCAAGATCGAATACGATGCTTTGGTACGCTCAAAGTTGGACCTGCTAAATATGAAAAGGAGCATCTATCAGCTTGAGCAGCAAATCAACGACACTCGCCTGCAACTGCGCGATGGAGTCCATCCATGAAGCCATTATTACTGTTTTCCATTTTGCTGATCTTTTGCATCTTTGTTCTGATAACGCCGAGCCCCCCCGTCGGCGGGGCGAGTTATCATGCCTCACCACACAATGTAAGATCTGTAGACTCTGCCGGCAATGAATACCGCTTGACGGTGCGTCCTGCTCCAGAGAATTCCTCAATCATTATCACCTTTGTGGCCGACAGCCAGACCTCGGTTCAGGTCAGGCTCTACAACATCATTGGACAACAAGTACGTCAGTCAAAGTCTGGGAATCTCGCAGCAGGATTTCATAGGATCAAACTTGCTTATCTAACCCTTAGCTCTGGCATTTACTTCATCGTGTTCGAGACTGGTTCATACCGAGTTATTCGGAAGGTTCTTTATGTGCATTGAGCCAGGCCGATCTTGCCCTTGGAGGGCCTGGGTTCCATTCACCGCTTTCTCGTATAGCGTCCCAGTGAAACGTGGTCCATCATGATTAATGGTGCAACCCAAATCATTGGCGGTGTATCCGGTCAGAATCTCGATCCCTTGCTGCTCGCAAAATCACAAACCAGGGATTCGACGGGCTTCATCATGATAACATACCACATTTCAGCCGACGAAGTTCAACCGAATGCTGATTCGATCTCTTCTGGCAAAAAGTTTTACGATCTACTCTTCTTCAAAGGCTCCGCAGTTTACGAATGCGCACGCCTCAATCAAGACCTGCGCTTTGTGGTAAATGGGGAAACCGCCCTCAAAACGTTTGAGGCGCATCGCAACGACTCATTGACACTTGTTTATCTCTTCCAGGCGCCCGAGGAGGTGATTCTCCGATTCCGTTCGACATTTTATTATGAACCATGCCTGAAAGTTCAGATCGGATACTTAAGTAAGAAACAAATCATCACACTTCTCAAATCCAGTCGCTGCCGGCGTGGCATTGTTGAGTGCAACGAGTTCACGGGCTCTGCCCCCGCAATTCACTTGACAGAGATTCGATCCGAAGAGGAACTCAGCGCTTTCAATCCGACACTGAGGCAGGGTCGGCTTCTTCTTTACGACGTCGATAAGAATCGGGAAATCATTCATGAGCGCTATTCTCGGCCCCCCTCTAACTTGGCCGCAAACGTTAATGCTAAGGTTTACTGCCCTCCAGCGCTCTCCGAGCCTATCACCCCACTCTTCAGAGTGGGGAATGGCAATGACTCTTCGTCGACCAAGCCCGAATTGCCTGTTTTGAGCAAAGCACAAGCCGATGAGTTTACACAGTTCATCCAACAGATTCTGAATTCTCCGCTAACGGCTGGTGAGCCTCATCCTGAAGGAGTGGACGAATGCCAGATGGAAGAACGGAAACAGGTTCGTCCAGACATTGTTGTGAGAGTTCAGGAAGAGCTTCCCCTTTTTCCCGCAAAGGAGAAGGCCTCACTGCGTGAGCCTCTGGTGCGGGACCCCTGCATCCGCGCGAAGTTGTCAGCCGAACCAGGTGGAAGGAAAGACCCTCGCGAGATTAGGAAGAAAACGAAGCATCGATCGACACCCTCCGCTGGGCGACTTACTAGCACACTTGATGAATCAGCGAAATATTCAGGAAAACTCCCCAGCGAGCAGTCGGAGTATGTCCGCACATTTGAACGACTCTTCCGTTCATTCCGGCAACAAGTCTTTGAACACTTTGGACAGAAATGTGAAGATGTCATCGCTCAGGCGGAGAAGAAAGTACGATTTCTTTCACCCGAGTTTGATTGCCATGCGCTTACCGACGAAACTGCCTCCTCGATTCTTGAGGTCGTTGAGGAGATTGTCAAAGAGGCATCGTTCATAAAACGGTCCAAACTTCGACAAGCGGCGATTACTTTGATTTCCGACCTCTATAACAAACAGTACAATCTCCTTGAACAACATCGAGCAATCGACAGGGTCGAGGAAATCTATTATCGTCTGAAGAAATGATATGAAATGGTTTCATCACGAATGCTCCGCGCGACACGACCCTAAGCTCCAGATGCTTGGCGCTACCTACGGTGCTGAAGGCATCGGTATTTACTGGGAACTCCTCGAGGAAATCGGCCAACATTCTGACACTTTTCACCTGAAAGTCATAGGAGTCAATCCGGAAACCGACCAAAATTTCTCCGATTTTGTCAGATATCCCCAATCCGTCGAGGAGAATCTCTTTCGTTCCTGCGCTCAGGTAACAGCCATTCCTCGTGTTCCGGTGAAGATTCTTGCGAAGAACTTATTCACATCAGTCAAGAAACTTCAATCCATCATTACTGCATCTATCGAGGTAGGACTTTTCGATTCCCGTAAGTGGTTGGAATTCAACGTCCTGTACAGTCCTTCATTCGAACATCGTGCGGATGACTACACACGTCGTACTAAACGTACTTCGAATATTGTACGAACAAACTACGAACATTCTTCGGACAATGTCCGCACACTCTCCGAACACAGTACGAACAATCTCCGAACGAAATCCGAAGTCACTACTGATAATGTTCGCTTAGAGACAGATACAGAAACAGAAAGAGAAGAGAAGAAGAATAAAAACAGAACAGAAGAAAAGATGTCATTTAAAGAAACGCCAAGTGTGGAAAAGTCACTCTCGTTTTGTCCAACGAGCCCTACTCGTCCTAATTCCTCAGACTACCTCATTGAACCGGGCGACAAGGTTTTCGATGAGTATTCGTTACAGTTCCAATCGACCATCCAAAAATGGAATCGAGAAAACCCCGTTCATCGAATCGACTGGCAGCCTACCATCGCTGAGCTCAAGAAG
This sequence comes from Bacteroidota bacterium, assembly GCA_033852415.1. Taxonomy (GTDB): domain Bacteria; phylum Bacteroidota; class Ignavibacteria; order UBA10030; family SZUA-254; genus DATKPE01. Next base: position 2,757 of record JAWOMQ010000075.1, on the reverse strand, counting down.
CTTTTCTACGCAGGAGAGTATGAATACAAGCTGTCGATGTGCTTTCATGCGTATAAACTTCTCGGCGAAAAAATCAATTACCCGGAACTCGTCATGAGAGCGCTGCGATTGATGCTGGTGACGAATGCGAAAGCAATGGTCGTAAATCCTTTCGGCTGGATGTGGAGCTGCCTGCACGGTAATGGCAATGGGGCAAAACCTTGGGTTCAACTCCTCACCGCTGAGGAAGAGAATTCAACTTCTGCAAATGCAAGGCGAGTTCAACAATGAATGATTATCTGTTCCAATATGCCCCACAACATTCACCCGTCAGACCAAGAGAGATTTCACAACACAGCCTTCGCAATCATGCAGATTGCGCGACCGGATGTCAAAGGATGCTTTGCGATTTCATCGACGACGTTCACACCATAAGATTCGAACAATAGTCAATAGATGAAATCGCCTTTAATCACAGTCAGCCACCGCTAAACCGAGCGTTTATGATTGCGAAAAGATTTCTTTCGTCCATTTCTTTCTCGGAAAGAAATGGACGCCTGATAAGTAAATGATTCCTAAGGGATCACCAAATTTAATCCTCAGCGTCATCTGCGGGAAGCATTGATCATGTTTTCGCACGCATTCGCAGCCTTCGTTGCAGGCGAATTTATGGATGTTCTGGTCCCCGTCTCTGAGCGGATTGAGATTGTTGGATCCATCCGCCGCCTGAGTCCCACTGTCAATGACATCGACATGATTGCAATTCCCCGTTTTATCCAATCAACGGACGATACACTGTTTGGAGAGCCTATTAGGCTGAATCTCCTGGATCAGAAGCTTGCAGAATTGTGTCTCAATCAGTCCCTCTTACTCGAAGCAAATGGTGAGAAGATAAAACGCTTCAGAAAGCATATTGGAAAACAAACAATATCGATTGACCTCTATATTGCTGCCGCCTCAACTTGGTGGACGTTGCTTCTTATTCGGACCGGAAGCCGTGAACATAATATCGCACTTGCCTCCAAAGCAATTGAGCTTCACATGCAACTTAAAGCAGACGGAAGTGGCTTGCTTTCCCCGGGCGGGTGTCTGATCCAAATTCACAGTGAAGAAGAAATATTTCAGCGTCTCAATGTGCCATTCAGAATGCCATCAGAAAGGAATTAACAATGAACAATGACCATAGCCGAGGTGTCACCATCAAGGAACTGGGCAATTGCGACCATGTCCGGCGGGGTGATCGGGTAGTGGAATTCAAAAAAGCTGGACAAATGTTCCACGCTACCTGCCCGAATTGTGGCCAATATATGAGATGGGATAATTGGACTAACCTTTCAGAACCGCTCCGTGCGCACTGTGTTGTGTGCGGCATTTGCCTCCCAAGTGATCAAATCAGACTTCAACCAGACGAAGCCGATAAGCCTCTTCCTGCGGAAAGGATCCAGTCATGAACTGCAATCATCTCATTTACCAAATCCTCCACACCTGGATCGACTCACTCGAGATCGACGGCCAGAGTGGTGAATCAATTGTCACTATCGAAGACATCGATCGCCTCCACTCCAACTTAACGGCGGCGTTAAATACTCCGGATCGCCCTCACTATGCCTGGAGCTTGCCGTTTGCATTCCTAAGTAAATGCTTCGGCCATTTCAGATACACTGTCACCAAAGCTCGTATTTCAGTTAATCTCTTTTGTATTTGGTGACTCCCTTTACATTTTTAATTCAGTAATGACCTCTCCCACTCATATAACTTTCGCTGAGTTTCTTTACCTGCTCATCCTCACGACCACAGGCGTGCCACTGACGCTGGCCAACTCAGGCATTATAGCTGTTTCATCTCTTCTCCCAGACATCGACACGGCAGCCAGCACAATTGGCAAGATTGTTCCATTCATTTCAAAAAGGATCGAGAGAAAATTCGGTCACCGCACCCTTACACATTCTACAGTATGTGTCATTTGTCTCGGGGTGGTACTGTTGCCATTGTATTTCTTTGACCGTGACGTTTACATCTGTTCTCTTGTTGGTTATGGATCGCACCCGTTTCTCGATACGATGACGGTCAATGGTGTGAAGCTGTTTTATCCATTTTCCAGTGCGAAATGCGTCTTCCCGTTCGAGGTGAACAATCCCCACCGCTATCGTCTACAAACCGGATCGAAGACGGACAAAATGCTTTCAGTGATCTTCCTTATCGGTTGTCTGCCCACGTTCGTTGTTGCCCTCCAAGGATACGAACGTTTTGTCCGCTCGACACAACGGAGCGTCGAGGCCGCCGTTAGAGACTATAACGAATTTTCAAAGAATCACCTTGTGCTTGCAAATGTCGAGGCGTACAGCGCCCTAACAAAGCAGCCTTTAACGGGACAGGTCGAGATCATAGGGGCCTTGAATCCACACACCCTGGTCTTCAAAAAGGGTGACGAGCGACCGCATACTCTTGGAAAAGAATTCCAGGCAGACTACATCGTCGAAGGAATCCTTTGCTTACAAGGGGAACGAGCCCAGTCCTTCATCCGAAATATCGATTTGAGCAACCAACTTCTATCCCAGGTTTCTTCATCCATCGACACTTCCGCCGAGAACTATTTCTTTGGTGATCTCACCACCTCGGATAAGGTTTCATTGCCGGAGAACATCCGGATTTTTACCCCCGTTACGGGAGGCGGTAGCACCATAAAACTCAATTTTGCAACCTACGATGACATTCGGACCTTCAACTTGGAATATGTTTACATCACCAAAGGTATCCTCACTATCAAATCCATTTTGA
>JAWOMQ010000062.1:0-13265 GCA_033852415.1 Bacteroidota bacterium | reverse complement strand
CGTTCAAACTCCCTGTCCTGCAGAAACCGCAAGAGTTTCACCTGCGACGACGGAGGGATTTCGCCGACCTCGTCGAGAAACACCGAACCTCCGTCAGCAAGCTCGAACCGTCCTTCCCGGTCTTTGAACGCTCCTGTGAAGGAGCCTTTGACGTGGCCGAACAGCTCACTCTCCAGGAGATTCTCCGGGAGAGCCGCACAATTGACTTTGATGAACGGCTTGTCCCTCCGGCTGCTCATCTTATGGATGTGAAGTGCAACCAGTTCTTTTCCCGTTCCGCTCTCCCCCTCGATCAGAACGGTCAGGGGGCTGTCAGCAACCTGCCGGGCCAGATCGAGCTGCTGGCGCATAATCGAATTGCGGGTGAGAATTTCCGGAATCCCCTCGAGCGCCGCATGCTCCTGCCGCAGCTTCCTGACCTCTTCCTGAAGGTTGTGGTAATCCAGGACTTTCTCTGCAAACAGCTGGAGTTCCTTGAGGTCAAACGGTTTTTGCAGAAAATCAAAAGCACCCAGCTTGATTGCTTCAACAGCGCTGTCGATTGACCCGTGGGCCGTCAGGATGACGGCCGTGGTTGATGGTGACCGCTGCCGGATATCCCGCAACACCTGCATCCCGTCGATCGGCTCCATTTTCAGATCAATGAATGCCAGATCGTACTTGCCATTTTCCAGATGGTCGAGTGCATCACACGGATTGCCGTACCCGTCGACATCCAGCCCCACTGCTTTCAAGCCGATCGTCAGCGTCCGGAGAATATTCGGTTCATCGTCCACAACAAGGACACGACCTTTCATGTTCATACCGGCTGATCCTGCAGAATGGGGACTTCGAACGAGAACGTGGATCCTTTGCCGACGGTACTTTCGACCCAGATCCTCCCTCCGTACATTTCAATGATCTCCTTCGAGATGGCGAGTCCGAGGCCGATGCTTCCCGGCGTCGCATCGAACGTTTGTTTTACCTGGACGAATTTATCGAAGATCTTCTCGATATACTCCGGGGCAATACCGCGCCCGGTGTCGGCAACCTGAACCAAGAGAAATCCATCATGATGTGAGCGCGCCCGTATCTGGACGCTGCCGCCCCCCGGTGTGTAGCGGAGCGCGTTACTGACGAGATTCGATATCACCCAAGAAAATTGCTGTTCGTCTCCGAGAATTTTTGGAAGGTTTTGATCGACAGAGATCTGCAGCGCCACGCCTTTGTCCTTGAACGGAAGCTCGAACGATCTGAGAGAATCATTGATGATCTTCGCAATGTCGAGGGGTTCCTCGCGAAAGACAATCTTGCCTGACTCAAGCCGTGAGAGCTGCAGGAGGTCCAGCACAAGTTTGGTAAGCCGTTCGCAGTCCTGTTTGGAGGCGTCGAGAATTTCCCGTTGAGCTGACGTCAAGGGTCCAAGGAGTTGTTGCCGGAGAATGTCGATGCTCATATTTATCGACGTGAGCGGCGTCCGGAATTCGTGGGAAACCGCCGCCATAAAATCCGACTTCATTCTGTCGAGTTCCTTGAATTGCGTCACGTCCTGGAGAATGAGGACAATGCCGCGACGTGTCCCTGTCGGAGCGATAATTTCAGAGATCCGCGGACGAACGTACATGTGTCTTCCATTGAATTGAAACTGGAGATACGGTGAATGGCTCTCCGTGTTTTCCCGTGGGGAACGAAGCAGTGAAAGGAGCCGTTCTTCATGCACGACATTCACCAACGGCTGACCGAGAGCCTTCGCCTCGTCGAGATTGAGCAATTCCTCTGCCGACTTGTTCATCAGCACAATCCTGTTCTCCGCATCGCAGAGAATAATCGCATCGGATATGTTTTCGACAATCGCCTCAGACTTCTGTTTTTCTGAGACAATCTGGTCAATATTCAGCTCTTCGAATTTGCGCAGGCGCTCCGTCATCTTATTAAATTCGCGGCTGAGCTCGCCGATTTCATCATCAGTCTGAATATCGATTTTCAAATCGAGGCGTCCCCGCCCGATCCTGTTGACCGTCTGGGTAAGTCGCTCGGCCGGCACGATGATCCGGCGTGTAAACTGCAACATAGTCATAATGCTCAATCCGGCGGCAAGGAATGATCCGAACAAGACCGTAATGATCGCCTCATCAGTCGCAGTCTTAGTCTGGCGCGCGACTTTCTGCATTTCGTTCTGGTTAATCTCAATAAGCCAGAAGCAGTTGTCGGCAAGCCGTTGCGAAAACGGGCGGACGATATTCGCATAATAGGCCTTTGCGTTGTCAAACTCTTTTCGCCGGACATACTCCGTGAGCGTGTCGACGTTAATCAGGTAGCCCTCATACGTCAGCCGGATGTTATCGAGGATCGGTCCCACATCAGGAAGTCGCCTGTCCTCGTTCGCGGTCTCGTAGGACTGGAAAAAATCATCCTTCGCTTGAGTAAGCTTAATTTTGGCGTTATTAATATCCTTATTCATGAAGAGCCACAGCGCGCTTTCATGTTGTTCGATCGCGCTTGCCATTTTTTCCGCCGACATGATATCCGGAAAGTTCTCGTTGAGGATCGTATTGAGGGAATTGGTGAGACGGCCAAAATTATAGATTGCCCATGCGGAAACAGCGAGGTTGATCGCTACCAGAACAATATATCCAAATCCGACCTTGAATCGTAGACTGTGGAGGAAAGGTATTTGCATGGCTTACGCTCTATACAAATATATTCAGAAAGGAGAGAAAATTCAATTGAAGGAAATCCTCCGATCCTGCCCCAGAGTTCAGAGGAACCAAAGCATCAACGGAAGATGGCTCCGGCGCTAACCTTTCGTCAGCTCTTTAAGTCGCGTCTCGATCTGCTCGATATCCACCGGTTTCCTCAAAATTCCGAACACACCGATTTTTCGTGCTTCCGCAAGAACGCGATCATCCTGAAACCCGGTAATAAACAGAAATGGTATGGCAGCAACGTTGGGATTGGCTTTCACGCGCTTGAACATCTCGAACCCGCTCAGCCGGGGCATGACGACATCCGAAATGATCACATCGGGATGAAACGTATCGATCTTCTCGAGCCCCTCCTGGCCATCGTGGGCCACCTCCACTTCGTAGTTGTCCATCTGAAGGAGGTCCTTCAGCAACTCCGCGAATCCTGCTTCGTCGTCGACGAGCAGTACCTTCCGGGAAACTTTCTCTTTTGTCGCCATGGTTGGTTTAGATTAGATCGTCAAAATATATGCAATGGCCATTGAATAATCAAGTAAAGATCTGCGGATTTCACGCTTATTTCAAAACAGAGGATCAATAAGCATTTATCGAAAATTCTTTACGATATTGAATATTTCCCCCGGTCGAGATGTTCATCTTTCTCCTGCCGGATGGAGATTGGTGTGCATCTGAGACCTTTTGAGTCCAGAGAACCCTACCACGCCGTCCCGGATCGGAGGATGGCCACCACGACATATCCCACAACAAGCGAGACAATGATGATAATTCGCAGACGAGTTTCCTTCGACATTGTTCAAATGTAACCGATTTCCAGTTCTTTTCAAAGTCGACCGTTCGCATACCGGGTACGAGGAACATGGTTCGATCCTCAAAACTGCAGATGACCCCTTACGCACTCAGCTCCGGACTCGAGATAGAGATTTCCCGATGATGACTTTGCGGATATGTCATGTTGTTGATGAATCGTCATGCAGTGATTGACCACCCTTCCAGGGGTTCCTCTTCGTTATTTTTCCCCTTGCAATCCCGTTTTGAATCATGATCAACCGACACACAACACGATCAGCATATTTGCATCCTTCTCAGCAACTCCTTATCTTTTGAATCGAAAAAGTTACCATCAAGAAAAGCTGGCATTCAGAACTGCTGGAATGAGGGGAGTTACTTCTATGGGCCATAATCTGAAAATGTTATGCGTGGATGACCACCCGGATTTACGGAGGAGCCTCGAGCAACAATTCCTTAGTGAGGATTTCGACGTCGACACAGCGGTGGATGGCCTCGACGCGATCGAAAAAATCAAAGAGAATCACTATGACATCATTCTCCTCGATATGATCATGCCAAAAATGAACGGCATGCAGGTACTTCAGGAGATGAAACGGCTGAATAAGTACACGAATGTCATCATGCTGACTGCTGTGGACGATGTTCCCACGGCGATGGAATGCGTCAAGGCGGGTGCGAAGGATTTCATTCAGAAGCCCTACGATCCGGAGGAACTACTTCATGTTGTGATCAAGGTGCTGCAAATCTGATTCAAGCTTTCGTCGGATAAAACCGGTTCCGACGATACCACTTACTGATGAGGAGGCGGGGGAGAAAGCGGGGCTGTCTCACTTCTTCTAATTCTTTTCCTGTACATGATGCCAAAGGGGATAATGACACAATATCCGATGATGAGCAGGACCGGGGCCACGGTGAGCTGCCGGAAGCTCTCGACGGTGTTTCCGGAGAGCGCGAGATAGCCAGCCACGATGGTCAGTATGCCTATCCCGAGGATAATGAAGTTTGTTTTTTCGAGCGGAAATACGACCTCCCGCTGTTGCTTCTTTGTTTTTTTTGACTTATCAATCTTTGCCATTAGCGAATCGCTTCTTTGTTAAATACGTGTGATATCGTGGTATAATTTAAGCATTTTGAAAAAATAAGCAAGTTCTCAGCTATGTTCTACAAGAAGGCCATCGCGCATCAGTAACCTTCTCCCTGATCGCCCTGCGAAGGACTCGTTATGAGTGACAATAACAAATGTATAGCCTTCTGTGCGGTTTAGCTCGGTGATCAGGGCGAGAAGATTTTCACTGCTAACCGAGTCCAGGTTCCCCGACGGTTCATCTGCGAGAACGATCCGGGGGTGGTTTGCGAGTGCGCGCGCTACGGCGACACGTTGTTGTTCGCCGCCGGAGAGTTCCGAAGGTTTATGTTCACTGCGTTCAATGAGCCCCACGCTCCCCAGCAATTCCTTCGCCCGCGCCGTCGCCTCGCGCATGGGACGTTTCTGGATAAGGAGAGGGATCATGACATTTTCAAGCGCAGAAAACTCCGGAAGAAGGTGGTGAAACTGAAAAACAAAACCAATCTCCTTCCCACGTAGCCGTGACCGCACTTCGTCAGTCATATTCCCCACATTCTCCTCACCCCACCACACGTCTCCGGCCGTTGGGGCATCCAGTCCGCCCAGAATATGGAGCAGCGTGCTTTTTCCTGATCCCGATGCACCGACGATCGTGACAATCTCACCGGGCATGACAGTGACATCAATTCCCCGCAGTACCGGAAGCTCAGTGTTTGCCTTGCGATCGAGCAGAAAGCTTTTGTGAATGTTAACGCCCCTGAGCACGGGGATCGTTCCTTCCGCCGTCATTCCCATCGCAGGATCTCCGATGGTAACGTACGGGCGGCGCGGCGTGCCGGATAGTAGGCGGCAAAGAAGGACAAGCCGAGCGAAGCCGCCCCTATGGCGAGAAAATCCGACCAGCGAACTTCAACCGGGATTGCAGGAATAATGTAGATGGTCGGATCAAGAGGGAAGAGGGAATAGTGTACCTGAAGCCAGAGCACAATACCCCCGAGAATGATCCCGGCAATTGTTCCGATGAAACCGATGAGCATCCCCTCAACCATAAAGACTCTGACGATTCTCTCGGCAACCATTCCCATCGCCTTGAGTATCGCAATGTCCCTCCTTTTTTCCATCACTGTCATTGTCAACGATCCGAGCATGTTAAACGTCGCGACAAGGATGATCAACGCCAGGAGGATAAATGCGGACCATCGTTCGATTCTCATCACATCGTACAAACTTTTGTGGAGGTCGTACCATGTGTTGATGATCATCCCTGCTGGAAGTTGCTTCCCCAGCCGGTTCTTGAGATCACCGGCCGTGGAAATATTCCGTATCCGCATATCGATGCCGCTCATCCGGTCGCCGAGGTTGAACAAGTCCTGTGCCTTCCGCATCGAGACAAATGCATAATTCGCGTCATACTCCTTGTTATTAGAGTTGTATATACCCACTACCCTGAATTTCACCATTTCCGGTGTGCTCAGTGATGTCATCATCGATTGAAATCCATAAGGACTGATAACGGACACTTCATCACCCACGACAACACCCAGCCGATCAGCAAGAGTGAGACCGAGGATGATGGAACCGACGCCCTCCGAATCCCGGAGCGAAAGTTTACCGAGTGCCATTTTCTCGCCGAGTCCCGACACCTGAGCGATCCGCGCATCGTCGACGCCGCGGAGAAACACTACCCGGTTATACGGGCCCGCGACCACCATTCCTTTTCCCGACACAAACGGCGCATATGCAAGGATTTCAGGCTGCTTTTCCAGAATCCGGACAGTTGAGTCATACTGCTGCACCGACATGCTTCCCCGCCGCTCGATCCTGAGGTGGGGGTCGAAGCCGACAAGCACTCCGGAAACGACGCTGTTGAATCCGTTGAAAACAGAGAGTGCGACAAGTAGCGCAGCCACGCCGATTGTGATGCCACCAATTGAAATAATCCCGATGACATTTACAAACCTCATTGCCCTTTTGGAAACCAAGTAGCGGCGCGCGATATAGACTTCGATATTTTGGAAGATCTTCATCCGAAACGAAACGCTTCGACAGGTCTGAGAGAGGATGCGGCCCTGGAGGGGAACAGCGTCGTGACAAAACAGAGCAGAAGGGCGATGGCTGTGACAATCAGGAAATTCTCCGGTTTCATGAGTATGGGAACGCTGTTCATATAGTAAATATCCGCCGGCAGCGAGAAGTAATGAAACCTGAGCTGGGTTGCACAAAATGCATATGCGAGGAGATTTCCCAGCGCCACACCCACGAAAGCAATTGCCAACCCCTGAATGATGAAAATTCTTCGAATCAACGAGGGGGCCGCCCCCAGCGATTTCAACACAGCGATGGCGGTCGTCTTCTCAAGCACGAACATGAGGAGGGTTCCGATCACATTGATCGTCGCGACGATGATGATCAGGCTAAGGAGAATGGGGGAGAGTTTTTTCTGGAGTTCCACCCACGAGAAGAGGTTTCTGTACAGTTCGAAAACCGTTCGAGCGTAGTGGGGATATCCAAGAACGTCCTGCAGTTTTTCCGCGCACGCATCGATCTTCGCGACATCCGTGACCATCACATCATAACCGGTCACATCGTCTGCAAGCTGAAACAATCTCTGTGCATCCGAGAGGCGGGTGTATGCGTAAATGTCGTCGAATTCAGACATCCCTGATTCATAGATGCCGACGACCCGGAATTGCATTGCCCGGGGATGAGCATTCTGCGTCCGGCCAATCGGCAGAGCGAACACCACAGCCTTGTCACCGCAGGATATGTCCAACCGCCGCGCCATGTTCCCCCCGACCACGATTTCCGGCATGGCCGTTGCTGTATCGGAAATGAATCGCCCGGCTACGATCCGCCGCGGCGAGTCCTCGCGGTCACCGGTCGGATCAATTCCTTTCACAAATACACCGTCAACTCCTTCTCTGACCCGTATCATCCCCTCCTTGGCAACGTACGGTGAGATTGTTTTGATTCCCGGTATCTCCTCCCTTACCCGTCGCAGGGATTTCTGGTAATCATGAAGAGGCTGGTTCTGAAATCCGATCACATCGATATGCGATGTAAAACCCACCACCTTTTCTTTGATCTCGTGTTCGAAGCCGTCAAGGATGGAAAGCGTGATGATGAGCGCTGCTGTCCCCAGCATAACGCCGAGAACCGCAAAGACAGTAATGAACGAAAGAAACCTTACCTTCCGCTGCGACAACAGATACCGGCGCGCTATGAAGAATGATGCAGACAAGGTCTGAATGTCATGATTTCGAGCCGTACTCCATCAGAAAACCCCGGATAAATTCGTCAATATCGCCATCCATGACAGCTTGCGTGTTGCTCGTTTCGATGTCTGTCCGATGGTCTTTCACCATATTATACGGATGGAACACATACGAGCGGATCTGGCTCCCCCATTCAATTTTTTTCTTGGTGCTGTTCAGGGCATCGCGCTTTGCTTCCTCCTCTTCCTTCCGCATCTGATACAGCCGGGACTTAAGCATCTTCAGAGCCCGTTCTTTATTTTGGAACTGTGATCGTTCCTGCTGGCACGCCACTACGACACCAGTGGGATTATGTTTGATTCGCACAGCCGTTTCGACTTTATTCACATTCTGGCCGCCTTTTCCTCCCGAGCGGTAGGTTGTAATCTCAAGGTCGGCAGGATTAATGTCAATCTCCACATCATCTTCGATCTCCGGGTAGACAAAGACAGATGCAAAGGAAGTATGTCGCCGGGCATTTGCATCGAAGGGGGAAATCCGTACCAGCCGGTGCACACCCGACTCGGCTTTCAGGTAACCGAATGCATATTCTCCCTGGACTTCGACTGCAACGCTCTTGATCCCTGCCCCCTCCCCCGCCTGCTCGTCAAGGAGAAAGGTCTTATATCCCCTTCGCTCACACCAACGGAGGTACATCCGTTCGAGCATTTCAGCCCAATCCTGTGCTTCGGTGCCTCCGGCGCCGGCATGAATCGTAAGGATGCAATTCTTTATGTCGTCGTCGCCGGACAACATATTCCGAAACTCAAGATCCTCCAGGTGCTGCCGGATCTGCGCAATCTCAGCGCCAATCTCCGATCCCATCGATTCATCACCCGACTCCGCCGCGAGATCGATCAGCGCCTCAGCGTCATCGACCTTGTGCCGGATAACGGACCAGGCATCGACCCAGGTCTTTCTCTGGCTGATAACCTGCATGACTTTTTGGGCCTCGACATTATCGTTCCAAAAATCGGGTGCGTGGGTGCGCGCCTCGAGCTCAGCTATTTCTTTTTCCTTTGCGTCCAGGTCAAAGGTACCCCCGTAAAAGCGATAATTTCGATTTGGATTCTTTCAGTGATTCGCGGAACTCTTCAAACATACTGGATGTCCAATGTGATATAATAAAGTACTTGTTTTTATACTTCTCTTTTAATGCAGTACGCGGCGTTGGTATCTCTGCCAACTATCGAAATCAGCTGGTCGCCCTCAACCCAAAGAGGGCCTGTTTTTTCATTATGTTTCATGAATCGCATTCACCCGATATGGTCACCAAAAAATTTGATGGACGAAATTGTTCATCTCTCTCTTCCACTTCCCATTTCTTGTTCTGATCTCCCCGCTTTGTCCCCGATGAAGTCATGCCCATTATGTCAGATCTAACTCTTCCTGAACATCAATTTCCAACCTGAGGAGCGCAGTGCTCAGTGTTTTTCCCTGAGCATCGTTCATTAATGAGATCGTCCCGCCTCCTCCCAGAGAATTATGAAGAAGATAGTTGATGGCGTTAAGATTCGGCATCTCGTAGCGCTCGACGGGACCAAAACAGATTCCCTTGAAATGCTTCTTCACCACGTCACAGGTAACATATTTCCTCATCACCGGATAGAACTCAGGTTTTCGCGCGATGAGACCGATGTTTCCGGTATCACCCTTGTCACCCGAACGTGCATGACAAATCTGAAGTAGTCTGATCTTCATATGCTATATCTCTGCAACAACGACTTTCGGGTGAACCGCGTCCTTCGGGATCAACGCAGGCCAATAAGCCACCACTTCGCTCGCCTTAGGTCTTCCCCCCGCAAAACCCGTGACACCCGGAGGGCCGGTGAGAATCAGGGGCGCGATCTCCTTCGCGAAACGTTCCACGGCAGATTTGTCGTGACTTTTCACACCGACGCGGAGCACGACTTCGTTGATTTCGCTCGGGATCACGGCAATCGGTCCGTGACACGAATTCAAACCGAGAAACTCCGTTCTGATCTCATCAAATTTCAGGGCCTGGTCGGAGAGCCGGGTCCGGAGAATCTCATCTGCCTTTTTTGCTTTATCGAACGCATCGGGCCAGGCATACGTGAGCGTGCTGATGGCTGAGTACCCATCTTCGTACGACATGGAAACTTTATAGAACTCAGTGGCCGGTTTCCCTCTGACCTGCGTAAGCCGGACCCGGTCTTTTCCGGCCTGCTCGAGCTTTATTGTTGTAAAATCCGCAATGCATTCCGGCGTGATGTAGGAGGACGGATTCCCGATCTCGTACACCAGTTGTTCGGTGACCGTTTGGACCGTTACCATGCCTCCCGTGTTCTCATGTTTGGTGATGATTATTTCCCCGTTCGGATAGGCCTCGGCGATAGGAAAACCGATATGGGCAAGGTCGGGTACACCTCTCCAATCGGCGGAGAAATTTCCACCTGAAGCCTGCCCGCCACATTCAAGGATGTGTCCGGCAACGACCCCCGTCGCCAGTCTATCCCAATCGCTCCATGACCAACCGAATTCATGAATCATCGGGGCATACGTGAGGGCTGTATCAGTCGTGCGTCCGGTAATGACAATCTGAGCCCCCTGACGCAGAGCATCGACAATGGGGCGCGCGCCAAAATAGACATTCGCGCTGAGGATTCTCGGTGCGACTGTGGCAAACGATTCTCCCGTTTCCATGTTGTCAAATCCAATAGAACGTTTTCGAAACTGATCAAGATTGTCGAGAATATCATCTCCCATGACGGTGGCGATCTTCAAACCACGGAGGCCGAGTTTGCGTACGCGTTTGAATATTTCTTCGCGGCATCCTTCGGGGTTTGCGCCGCCTCCATTCGTAATGATAGTGATATTCTTTTGAAGACAAATCGGAATAATCTGTTCGACCAGTTCCACGAGGTCCCTGGCATACCCCAATGCCGGATCTCGTTTCTTCTGTTTCTGCATGATCGACATCGTCACCTCAGCCAGGAAATCCATCATGAGGTAATCGATAGGACCTTTCGAAACCTGGTCTATTGGAGCATTCTGCAAATCGCCCCAGAAGCCCTGTCCGGATGCAACCCTGATTTTATTTTTCAAAATTCATGCCCTGCATTTGATAAAGAGACACTGCAGTATTTCGTAACACGGAGGTACAGCAGAACGTACCACGGCTCTTCGTGGGAGCTTTCTCATCGTGCCTGGTTGTGAAATGATTGTTCCCTGACTCAGAACGAGGGTCACACTATCTTTATATGAAGTTCGCGCAATTGATCCGCGTCGACCTCCGATGGTGAGTCATCCATCAGGGACATTGCACTTGTCGTCTTAGGAAACGCGATAACGTCCCGGATCGACTTTTCACCGGTCAGGAGCATACATATCCTGTCGAATCCGAATGCAATCCCTCCATGAGGGGGTGCACCGTAGCGGAACGCCTCAAGCATAAATCCAAACTTCCGTTTTGCCTGCTCCTCATCAATCCCAAGGAGCCCAAATACTTTTCGCTGAACATTTCGCTCGTGTATCCGGATACTCCCGCCGGCGATCTCGTTTCCATTCATGACAAGATCGTACGCCCTGGCCCGTGCTTTGGCCGGATCAGTCTCGAGCAGGGGCGCATCCTCCGGTTTCGGCGATGTGAAAGGATGATGCATCGCAACAAACCGCTTTTCGTTCTCTTCGAATTCAAACATCGGGAAATCGGTGACCCAGAGTAGTGCAAATTTCGACTGATCGATGAGGTTCAGGCGTTTTGCCATCTCGAGCCGAAGACCCCCGAGAATCGTATACGCCTTCTGCCACTGATCAGAAACCAGGAGGATCAGGTCGCCCGCCTTCGCCCTGCAGCGCTCGACAATCGACAAGAGAACGTCTTTTCCCAGAAATTTCTCAATCGTGGATTCAGGTCCGGCTTCGGTGACACGAATCCAAACCAATCCGCCCGCGCCCAGACTTTTGGCGTGCTCAGTCAGACCATCGAGCTGACTCCGGCTGTAGCCGGCACAGCCCGGTGCCGCAAATCCGGCAACGACCCCTCCCTTATGGACAACTTCGCTAAACACACGGAAGCCAGCATCCTTCACCTGGGGACCAAAGTTCTCAAACGTCAGACCGAACCGGGTGTCGGGTTTATCGGAACCATATCGCTCCATCGCATCTTTGTACGTCAACCGCGGAAACGGTGCCGTCAGTTCGATTCCCTTGAGTTCCCTGAAGAACTGAAGCATCAGTCCTTCCGCGACATTCTGGACATCCACCTCATCCACAAATGACATTTCAACATCTATCTGGGTGAACTCCGGCTGTCTGTCGGCACGCAGATCTTCATCACGGAAACATTTGACAATCTGGAAATACCTGTCCATTCCCGCGACCATCAGAATTTGTTTGTATGTTTGGGGAGATTGCGGGAGGGCGTAGAATTTTCCATGATGAATCCGGCTCGGCACAAGGTAATCTCTTGCACCTTCAGGTGTGCTCTTCATGAGCACCGGAGTTTCGACCTCAATGAAATTGAGGGCATCAAAATATTTCCTCGTGATGAGATACATCTTGTGCCTCGTCAGGAGGTTCCGCTGCATGGGCGCACGGCGAAGGTCGAGATATCTGTACTGGAGCCGCAATTCTTCCTGTGCCTGAAGCTCATCTTCGATGGAAAACGGAGGCGTCTCCGAGCCGCTTATGATTGTAAACTCCGAAGCAATCAGGTCAATCTCGCCGGTGGCAACAGATTTATTTTCCTGCCCCTTCGGCCGTAACTCCACCACACCGGAAACGGAAATGACGAATTCGCTCCGCAGCTCACTCGCCAAAGCGTGCACCTTTGGGTTCACTGTCGGATTAAAGACCACCTGCGTCTTACCATACCGGTCACGGAGGTATATAAAGATTAGTCCTCCCAGATCCCGCCGGGAGTCTACCCAACCGGTAAGAGTGACATGAGCACCCGTGGAAGAAGCGCGTAATTCCCCGCACGTGGCTGTTCTTTTCTTGTACTGCATGAGACGTTAATTTCTCAACTAAGTGAAAAATCAATGAGTTAAGGCGTTTTCAAGATAGAAAAAAATTACCGAAGTACCAAACATGCAGAATGGTGAGTGCATTGTCCCGATGGTCCCGAACCCGCCGCGGACGATCTGCAACAGAAAGCGGAAACCGGGATCCCGATTTCCGCCGCAGACAAAAAGAGTTAATGGTGCTACTTAATTGAGATGGGGTGTGAGTTTGTCCAGGAGATGGCGCTTTGGTACGGCACCGATAATTTGTTCTACGACCTGGCCCGACTTGAACACAAGAAGGGTCGGAATACTGCGGATGCCGAATTGCATCGCAGTTTTCGGATTTGCATCAACATCCATTTTCAATACTTTCACTTTTCCGTCAAACTCTCTGGAAATCTCCTCCACGATGGGTGCGATCATCTTGCAGGGACCGCACCAGATTGCCCAGAAATCGACAAGCACGGGTTTATCTGCATTTAAGACCTCTTTCTGAAATGTCGCA
>JAWOMQ010000037.1:0-13828 GCA_033852415.1 Bacteroidota bacterium | reverse complement strand
GACAATCGAACTATCGAGCCAAGAGGGATCAGATGAGAAAATGCCAACGCGTTGGTCGTAAGCATCGGCAAGACCAGCCAGAGCTAACACATAATTCGAGTCGAGTTCGATTGCCTTCTTGAATAATCCCACTGCTGTTTCGTTATCCTGCTTCTTGTAAAGATAATAGTACTCGCGCCCCTTCAGATAATAATCGTATGCGGTAATGTTCGCTGTTGGTGGTTTCTCAAGACGATCTTTTTCAATTTCTGTGAGCGTTGTTTTCATCGCTGCCGCAATTTGTTGGGCGACATCGCTCTGAATGGCAAAGATCTGTGTCATTTCTTTATCATAAGTATCAGCCCAAATATGCCCTTCACTCTTTGCATCAATTAACTGCGCGACAATCCGGACCTGGTTTCCCGCCCGTCGAACACTGCCTTCGAGGACTGTGGCGACGTCGAGTTCCTTACCGATATCACGGATGCTCTTATTTCCTCCCTTATATTGCATGACCGATGTTCGTGCAATCACCTTTTCAATCCCGCTGATCTTTGAAAGCTGCGTGATAACATCTTCTGTAAGGCCATCGCTGAAGTAATCGTCTTCTCTGCTATCGCTCAAATTCTTAAATGGAAGCACGGCGATCGACTTTCTGTTTTGCTCACGCTCTCTGAAGAAAGGTTTGAATAAAATCACAAGTCCGATACTGATAACCAGTAGAGTCGCAATAACAGACCATGTACTCTTCTTTGTAAATGATTTGACTGTTTTCTCTGTCGTTTGTAGTACCGACTGGCTCGTCGTTCGTTGCAGATGCTTAAGATCAGCAATGAGATCCGCAGCTGTCTGGTATCTCTCTTCGGGATTCTTCTGCAAGCACTTATTGACGATCCGTTCCAACTCCATTGGCACACCACTGCGTAAGCCTGTGATCGGCTCAGGTGCGGCATTGATAATCTGATAGGTTATGGCCTGATCGTATTCTCCTTTGAATGGCAATTGCCCTGTAATCATTTCGTACAATACTGAACCAAGCGACCATATATCGGTGCGATGATCAACATCTTCTCCTTTCGCTTGCTCAGGAGACATATATGGTGCCGTACCAACAGTTGTACCTGTTTTAGTAAGTTTCGATAAACCGCGAAGCTTCGCGAGTCCGAAATCCAGAATCTTAACCACACCGTCAGTTGTTATCAAAATATTTGCGGGCTTTATATCGCGGTGTACAATTCCTTTTTCATGTGCTTTGGATAAGCCTTGTGTGACCTGAATAGCAATTTCTATTGCGTTGTCAATCTTTAGAGGTCTCTCTTCTAATTTCTGCTTGAGCGTTTCACCTTCATAACATGCCATGGCAATGAATAGCTGACCATCTTGCGTCTCACCGATTTCATGTATTGTGCAGATGTTAATATGATCAAACGATGAGGCGGCTTTTGCTTCGTGTATAAATCTTTCTTTGGTTCCCGGATCTCGTGTTAGTTCGGAGGGAAGAAACTTTAGAGCAACGTCCCGGTCAAGCATCGTGTCGTGGGCTTTATACACCACGCCCATGCCGCCCTCGCCCAGCTTTTCGAGAATCTTGTATTGTGAAATCGTTTGACCGATCATATAAATCGGGCGTTCGATGTTCCTGTGAGAACACCTCGAAACTACCTCTGTGGTTGCCTCATCCCTTCAAAGGAGATGCTCTCGCGAAATGCAATTGGTAGCGTGAATAGGAGAGAACAGAAAAGAAAAACACTAACCCAGAATCTTCCCCCTGCTAGGTTAGCTCCCTGATGATCGACTCAATTTAAAAACTCGATGCCTGAAAGTCAAAAGGACAATTCGAGGCGAAGTCGGCGACCGGAGACCAGGGTAGGGGGGGCTCAATTACTGGTCAATATCGTGATGAATTAGCATCCCGAAGTGCTCAATCCGAACCATGTTGACCACTTTCGAATCTTTCTTTAGTCCATGTATCGGGCCCCAGTCTTCATCAGATTGGGGTTTGTGCAAATGGCTGTAAATTCACGACTTACTTAAGAAGAATCATTTTCTTCACACTCGTAAACGTCTTACTCGGATTCGTAACACTCGTTGCTTCGAGCCGGTAGAAGTAGACTCCTGAGGCGAAGTTGGAGGCGTTCCATTGCACTTGTTTGTAGCCGGCTAGCTCGATGTCGCCTGCAAGGGTTTGAACGACTTGACCGAGGAGATTGTAGATTATTATACTGACGCGACTTTGAGTCGGGAGTTCGTATTTGATAGTTGTTGTCGGGTTGAAGGGGTTTGGGTATGCCTGCGCCAGAGCATACGTTTTCGGAAGACCATTATCTAAATCGGGATCGCCCGGCGGGGATGGAGGCATTTCATTGGATGCGACAATTTTGATCTGGTTCATGACGGTCGCTCCTGCTGAGTTTGTCGCTGATAGTATCAATGTTCCCGGGGCGTGCGCTTTCACCCAGTACGCTTTTCCAGGCATCACGGTGTCCAGATAGCTTAGCGAGAAATATCCATTGTTGTATCCGAACAAATTGCTCACGATCAGGCCCGGCGGGTCGCTTGTAATGTCGGAGACCGGGAGCGGGACAGAGATGGATCCGATCATGGCCCAACCGTCACTAACCGGAACTCTGCTCAAGGTAAGTTCAAAACCCCAAAGATTGACCACCTGGGCAGTGTCGAACCTCAACCAATAGCCGTTTCCGGGATGCAGCGTGTCGGATATCATGTAACCGCCGCTGTTGTAGCAGAATGCTTCCGAGGTCGCCGTTGGAAACAAAGCTCTTTTATCGCAGTCTGCAGTGATGACGGGGAGGGAAATCATATTCCAACTTTTCTGGACACTTGTGCGTCGTTCGGCCAGTGTCGTCATGTACTTCGCGCTGCCCCCGCTGGCATAGCTTCCGCCCTGGGTGCCGCCACTCGGAAAGTTTGTGCCGCAACTTTGCGCATCGACATGAGTGCAAAGACTGAAATGGAGGATCAGCGCAAATACGATGCTTATTCCCATCCCATCCTTTCTTGAGACTTGATGATTCTTCATGATGTTACCTTTCATATGTATTACTTGCGCGAGTTCATTTAATGTCGTCTTCAGCGATGCCGTAAGAGTTTACACTTGAGAAATGGGTACTGTAGGACCCGAAGGAAGAAAAGGGGAAGGCACGGAACAAGTTCATCGGTCGCGGAGAGCCATTGCCGTTGCCTGAACCTGCTTGTCTGGCAGGAATTATCCCGTTGTCTTCCATGTTCGAGAGAGACTGGCTATAGGGGCCACTACTCACGGAAACAGACATCGAATTAGCGTCGAAGAGAAAAGGTATCCCGCCGATCCGTAGAACCTGTGCAACAACCCGGGACGTGCCTTCCCTGCCAAAGGGGTTACTAGGAGAAATGATCCCATTATCCTCCATATTTGAAAGGGACTGGCTATAGGGTCCGGAGCTTACACCACAAGTTGCCGCGGCCATGAGGCCGGTTGCGTCAGTCAATCCAGTTACCCGCATATTTGTCACCTCGCCTCTCGACGAACTGTTTCTTCCCCAGCTGCCATATATAGCAGGGTCGCCAACCGATGCCCCGATAAAATCAACGGGGTAACCCCCTTGAGCTGCGCAAGATACGGACACGGGGAAGAGCCAATCTGCCCATGTGCCGGCATTTGGAGAATGCGGATTGGGATTGGGGCTCCGCGACGTGATGGGTTTATCATTGGGATCTTGCTCAACGAAAATCTCAGCACCGGGAACGGGCTGTCCGGTCATCTCACCTGTGGGATCAAAACGGTTAATAGGATCATTGCCCGCATACGAGTAACCGTTACCCAGATTCTGCGCATCACCCCATTCCCCAATGGGATCTCGCTGGATAAACCGACCCAGTTCCGGGTCATAATGCCGCGCACGATAAGAGTAGAGCCGAGTCTCATCATCGTACTCTCTCCCGGTGAACAAGAAGCGATTGCCGACGATGGAACTATCACGTGGCGTGGGAGAGGTGATATCTCTCATGCAAACTCTGTCCACGTACGAATATGTCACCGAGTCTGAATTATTTGCGGAAGACTGATTTGTGATACTCACTGTGAGAATCGAGTAGTTACCTGTCGCCACCCAATCGGGGAGAGTGAGACTGATCCATCCTGTGTCGATGACGGGGTCAGATGTACCGATTACCACAGCATGTGGATCCTGAGGACCGGTAAGATGGACAGTAGACGCGCGGAATACGTATCGTGGGGGATATGGTCTGTTGGACTCCTTATGCCAGATTCCGCAGAATGATATTGAATATGTGTGCCCCGGGACAATCGGTGTAGCGAGCGTCTGCTGGATGGCTTCACCGATACCCGAATACTGGTTCCCCCATACACCAACATACGCGGTGTCTCCGCAGCCGACGGTGTCCAGGACATCGGGGCTGCCGTATGCAAGGGTCCAGTGCGCGGTATGGCCGGTGGGCATAGATCCAGCGGCATTGCTGTCATTGAAACTTCCATTCAGTACAATATTACCGGGACACCACGAAGGCAGGAGTTCTTCGATCGTCGGTTTCCCATAGGGATCATAATCGTATCGTTCGACGACATTTCCGGAGGTATCCGCTATTGCTACCACAGAACCAACAGTATTTTTCAGGTAAAAGTACATCTTGCCATCCCGCACCATCGAAAGGAGATCGTCGACGTATTCACCTCCGTACGTGTAGGTCGCCGTGACGGCGTCGGCATTATTCCTCTCTTCGATCACTCTGTCACCATCGTAGAAATAGTTAATGGTGTCTTTATCCGTTCTTTTTTGGATGCGCCTTCCAAGTGCATCGTAGCAATATTGACTATATGGATTGAACGTACCAGGATCTATGCCCATAGCCAGGTAGTTCCGGTAATCAAACGATCCGAAAAATGATCCACGTGAAATTAAGTTTCCATTGAAATCATATGCGATGTTACCGCCCGGTGTGAGCGAAGTGTACTCGTTAACGTTGTTGGTAGCGTAGGTTGTTGTGCCGTGGTGGAAAGTGGAATGGCGATTGCCCGCATGGTCAAAGATGTAAAGGAAGGTGTCGACGGGAGAGGATATCAAGCCGGCAATTGGCCTTCCCCTCAGTACTGAGATGAGCCAGTAAAGAGAATTATATCCGTAGGCTTCCGATCGTGTGGAATCGTACCTATTCACTGCAATTGTTTGGTGACCGGCACGATCATATCGATACTCGAATCCGGCGACAAGGTCTGACCCGGCATCATGTATAAGTGAAGCCACGAGGCCCTGGTTGTTGTGGGTATACGTACTGGAAAGAGAACCGTCGTAGGAAGCTGACAGAAGTCGATCACCCGGATCACGGGTAAAATCGATGTGGTGGCTACCCATCGTGATAGAAGTAAGGCGCCCACGGATATCCCGTGACTCATGCACAACCAGACCACTGGGATAGGTTATGGATCGCTCTCCGGTGACATCGTTGTAGGCGTAACCTGTTGTGTGGCCGTTCATGGTTTCACTCGATACACGACCTTTCCCGTCATACGTGAATGTGCTGATTCCACACCCACCAGCGGCTCTTACCAGTCTACCCCCGTCATCGTAGTCGTACTGTTCATAATCTGGGGGGTGGCTGTCGCGCCTGATCAACCGACCGTCGGCATCCCATAGATAGGTCATGTAGGACCCACCGCTGCCCGTGCGAGACACGATATTGTCGTCTTGGTCCCAGGAGTACGAGATCTGTGAACCATCGGCAAAGGTTTCCTGAGTAGGGCGGTCCAGCGCATCATAGGTAACCATCGTGGAATGACCCTCGCCATCATCTCTTTCTGTGACATTCCCATTCGCATCATACGCAGTTTGGGTGACGATTCCTCCCGTGGAGACCGAGACGATGCGATTCATTTTATCAAGTTCGTACGAAGTAGTGATTCCCTCTGCGTCAGAGATAGACTGAAGATTTCCGACTGCGTCGTACGTAAAGATGTCGGTCGATCCCGCGCGCGTTGCCGATAGGAGGGAGCCTTCGCTGTTATATGTGTAAGTGGTTTTGATTCCGTTGCCGTCTGTAGAGGAAACCCGGTGACCGGCAGCGTCATATTCGTTGGTCTCCAGGGTCCCAAGGTTGTCCGAAATTTGAGTGATTCCGCCCAAAGCGTCGTATGCATAGTGAATGACGTTCCCGTTGGGTAGCTGAACGTCTGTGACATCACCAGCCCCATTGTATGCGTAGGATAAATTCTCGCCGAGCGCATTCTGCATTGAGACAAGCTGATCAAGCGTGTTGTAGGTATTGCGTGTTGTGTTACCGTTTGCATCGGTGTAGGACAACATGAATCCCGCAGAATTGTATGTGATGCTGTCGGAGCCGATTGGGTAATCAGCGCGTGTAATATATCCGTTGGGATCACACGTGAATGAAGTGGTGTGACCATTTCCATCGGTATAGCTGGTCATTTCGCCGTAACTATTGTATGAGTAGCTGAGATTGACACTAAGCGGCTTTGCTATGTTTGTGCAATTTCCATGTTCATCATACGTACATGTCCAGGTGTTCCCACGCCTATCCTGCTTGCTGGTGAGGTGGTTGAAGACAGGCTCGTATGAGGAGGTGACGGTATGGTTGTATGGGTCTGTGGCAGTGATCTCGTTGCCATGACTATCGTAGGTGAATCTGGTTTCATTGCCCTTTGCATCTCTCACCTTGGTGATATTTCCGAGGGAATCATACTCGAACTGTCTGTGGTTACCGCAGCAAGCGCCTGCAATGTCAATCACTCGGCCAATACTGTCGAAAGCATACGTAGTTGTGACTCCTCCGAGAGTATATGTTGTCGTCCTGGACGCTCTATTGTAGCTGAAACTCTCATTAGTGATTGGCGATTGGATCCTCGTGACAGCCCCGTTACTGTCGTACGTCACGTCGAAGGGTGATGAATGGGGATCAACTATTCGGGTAAGTTCTTTCAAGGCATCGTATTCATATCCCGTGATGTTGCCGAGAGGGTCCACTGCATGTCTCTGGTTGCCATTCGCGTCATACGAATACGCATAGGTGCGGGGAGGAACGGAGATTGAATCGACCAACTGCGTCATCCTGCCTGCCGACCACATCAGGGACAGGATGCGTCCGCCGGCGTCGCTAATCCGGACCGGGTAAGCGCCAGAGTAGGTGATTGTGATTGTATTTTGATAGCGATCGCGAATCCTCGTGAGCTTCCTATGGATTGAATCGTCGAAGAATGATTCCAGGCCGTATTTAGACCTCAAGCGAAACTTACCCGGTACGTACTGGATCAATGAATCATAACACCCCACAGGGGGGACATACGTGCCACTGACCAGTCTAAAAGTATCGCGATTGCCGTCCCAACGTTTCACACAGACACTCGAACCCACCTTTTCATAGAGAACGTTGAATGTGTGGGTCCAACCCGGTCCGTAACCGTAGTCATATTTTGTCTCACCACTGTTATAAGACCAGGTAAAGTCAAGGTCCGGGCCGCGGGCGGGAATGTACAAGTCAGTGCGGCGAAAAAACAAACTGCCGTTCCATGTATTGACTTGTAAGCCACACCTACTGATCACGTTGGGTTTGGTTGATTGCCCCGCTATCAGACTAAGTGAGGAGAATAACGATACAATCAAGAAACATACTCTTCCTTTCATTGCGGTCCCTTTCAATCCTAAAAAAAGTGAAACTCTTCTTTGTCCGGCAGCAATCGGATCCCACTGGTCATTTAATCTCCCTTGTTTCAGCTACATTCAACCCGCCAGATTCAATAGAAATTCGATAACAACATCTTTGTCCTCTATACTTCTCAGTGGTAAACGGTACCAGATATTTTCCTCTGGAGTACATTTGGCGATCGATCAGCGTTTCCACTTCGTTTCCCGAGGGGTCGACAATCTTCAATGTGACAATAGCATCCTCCTCCAAGGTTATCTCGATCCCCGTAGGTTCAAAGGGGTTGGGATAATAAAGCCGTGAAGAGGTCTTGTTGTGCATCTGAGTGAAAAAGAAACCGGTTCTAAGGTATTCTTTGGAGTGAATGATATCAATAGGGTATTTACCCGGTTTTATGCGAGAGAAGGCCGGGGGTGGCAATTGGACAGGTTAGAGCGGAGGGGGCCCAAAAGAGGTTGCTGAATAGGATATTGGGATGACGCGGTTCTAAAGAAGCATAGCGTATTCTAGATTACATCTCAGGGGACGTGATGCCTTCCCGGATGGCATACTTGGTTAACTCGGCGACCGTGTGGAGGTTCAATTTCTGCATAATGCTTTGGCGATGGCCTTCGACGGTTTTTGTGCTCATATTCAGGTAATCGGAGATTTCCTTATTATGCCTGCCGTCGGCGATGAGCTTGAGGACTTGTCGTTCTCTTGGTGAGAGCGGAGAGAAAGAACCAGAATCTTTCAAACCCAACTGTTCAAGACATTCCTTGATCACTTGTGTGCCAATGTCCGGGCTAATATATGTTTTGTGATGAAGCACCTTTTCCAGAGCCATTGCTAATTCAGTGCGCGCACAATCCTTGAGGAGATATGCCGAAACGCCTAGACTCAACATTTCGAGGACATAACGTTTATCGGAGTACATGGAAAGAACGAGGATTTTCACTTCCGGCATTTCATGGCATATTGTTCGGGTTGCCTCGATACCGTTCATGCCCGGCATGTTGATGTCCATGATAATGACATCGGGTTGAAGCTCCCGGGCAAGACGAACAGCCTCCTGCCCGTCAGCCGCCTCGCCGACGACATCCATTCGACTATCATGCAAGAGCAAACTGCGGATACCTTCACGGACGACGTCATGATCGTCAGCGATCATAGCACGGACTTTTAACGATGGCGCATTCACAGGCGGATTCCTTTCGTTTGGCAGACTTCTCTGATCTCACCCAGTGACATCATGCTTGCGATGGGGCGATCAGGCGTATTGTTGTCCCGCAGCCGGGTCGAGAATCGATTTCCATTTTCCCCCCAATATCCTTAAGACGTCCGCGGAGATTGGAGAGTCCGAAGCCCCGGTTTTCTGCCTGGATCTGATACATTTTCGAAGTGTCAAAGCCGACGCCGTCGTCACGTACAACTATAGTTATAATTGATCCGTCAACTGTTATGGCGACATCGATACTTTTTGCTCCGCTGTGTTTTCGTGCATTGATTAAGAGTTCTCTCGTCCCTTCGAAGAGTACATTGCGGGTATCATCGGTGAGGGATAGCTTGGCTAAAGGTTTTCGAAGGGTCACTGAGATCTTCTCTTGTTTCCGAAGTTCATCGACCAGCCAATCGATCGCGGGCACAAGCCCAAGGTCGTAGAGGATTGGCGGACTAAGCTCAAAGGTAAACGACCGTGAGGATTGAATTGCTTCATGGATTAAGGTGCGCAGTTCTTCGGCCGATTGTCGCACCGGCATGGTCCCCTTTGTTTCGAGAAGTTCTTCAACCTTCATTTTACTAAGTGCCAGGGCATGTCCAATCTGATCATGGAGAAACGCAGCCATTCGCCGCCGCGAGCGCTGCTCGGTGAGACTCAGATCGGATGCAAGTGCCCTTATGCGCTGGTCGGCTTTTTTCCGCTCGGTTATATCGAACGCCGTGGCGATCGTTGCCTCGACGTCATGAAGCAGGATTGGCCCCCACGTCAGATCGACCCACCGTCTCTCGCCATCCTTTTGCCGAATTTCCAACTCAGTGTGTCGTGGATCTTCCACATCCCTCACTGGTGCGCTGTTCATCGTGACGAACGTCGACTGATACTCGGGAGAAAAGAGGTCGGGAGCCTTCATGGTTTCAAGCTCAGCCTGAGAATAACGGGTGAGCCGTTCCATCCCCATATTTGAAAAAATTATAGACAGATCGTCCTTATAAATGAAAATTGCGGAGTGGGTCATATGCGTGACGGCCCGAAACATAGCCTCTCTCTGCCGAATTTCAGTGTTGTATCGCCGCTTTCGGGCAAAAAGAACAGAAGCAAGAGCAAGCAGACCGACTCCTAGCGCAATGGTGGGAAACAATACCACTGGCCGCATAAACAGGGGGGGCGGTATGGTAAAAATAAACTGTTGAAGACCTTCTGAGTTATCACCGAATTGCGCGCGGGTTTGCACGTAAAGTTTATGTTTACCCGGCCTCGCGTCTCTTATGTCAAACTCATGCACTTTGCTCCAATTTGACCAGGGGCCATTGTCGATGCTGTACTCGGTAATAATATCGGTCGGAGTGATAACGCCCCAATATGAGTATGTCCGCCAATCTAAATGAACGTCCTGCCCGTCGATATTTGGCCTATTGATCACTATTCTCGGCGCCGGAGCGAACGCCTCCTTCCGATTAAGTACTGCAACTCCTTTTCCGTCGGTTCCGACGAACACCTCGCCGCTGATAGGAAGCACAGGCCAGAGCAATTCGGATTGCAAACCGGTGGAGGCATCGAATCTCGACCAAACCCCATCAGCATAACTTGCCAACCCACCGCGGGTTGCGATCCACAAAATTCCGGCCGAATCCACACGCAGTTCCCAAACCATATCATTCACAAGCCCGTCCGACGTAGTATAGTATCTGACCGTCCCACACGAATCCATACATCCGAGGCCAATGCCGTACTGGTGTCCAAACCAGACATTTTTATGATGATCGACTGCTAGGGTGAATACATGGCTATTGTTTAAGCCCTCTTTCATAGTCCACGTACGCCATGTTCCATTCTTCCATCTTAATATTCCCGCATTAGTGCCAAACCACAAGCCGCCATCGCCGTCTTCATCGAATGCATATACCCGGCTATTCGGTAGACGATGTTCTCTACCCCAGTCTACGAAGTGATGGTGTTCATAGATGAATACGCCAGGCTCCCGAACGGCGGGCGACTCCCCAAACTTCGAAAGGCCGAGGAACCATAACCGACCTGAGCGATCCACACGAATTTTATGAATCCGTGCTCCATCCTTATTCTCAGAGATTTGAAAGTGTTTCCACGATGTCCCATTCCATCGGTATGCGCCGTCAAACGAACCGCCGCTGGAGATCCAGATGTTGCCATCCTGATCCTCGCCCGCGCCGGTGATAGCGACCATCGGAACATTATCAATGTGTGTGATAATCTTGGATGAACCATCTTTACTGTACAAGACAATTCCGGTGGCAGTTGCGGTCCAAATGTCTCCGGACCGCGTGGCCAAGATTTCGTTCACAGCCATCCTCTCAGGCTCGCCTGACTGGAGAATGCGCCATCGCAAAGAGGACACTTTGAAATAATGAATGCCTTCGGATGTACAGACTATCAGGTCGCCATTCCGGCGGAAGAACAGATTATGAAGGCCCTTGCAGGCAGACCGCAAAATCGACGAATTCTCCCAAGATGTGCCTGTGTGAACCAGTACATCGCCAAACTGGTACGCAACAATCACGGTGTGCGACGGGCTGATAGCAAGTGCCTGAAGACCCTCAGACCTTCCCTCGAGCCGATGGGGGGTCGGGGCGCCGGAGGAATATTCCCATAAACCCCGCAGTTTCATCGGCAGTTCGAAACGGGCGATGACTTCACCCTTTGGATTTTCGGCGATGTGATATGACGCTGCAGTAGGGAAACCGCCGAGATTGAATATCATCCGCCAATGATTATTCTCCCAACGGAAGAGACCCTTGCTTGTCTTCATCCAGACTTTGCCGCCTTTTGTTCGAAGCAGGCACTCGATTTTGCCCTGAGTTGTCCCGCGGCAAATTCCATGTCTTTGTGAGGGAGCATAGGACAAAAAGAAGAGCGAATCACCTTGGCCATACACTATTGTATCGCCGGCTAAATATGCGGCTTCGCATGACGCGGGAAGAGGAGGAAATGAATAACCTTGCCGTCCGACTGCACACCATCTTTTACCACTGACGGGTACTAGGATACTATCACCCCGGTAATCGCAAGCAATGGATTTTCCATCGGGAAAAAGGGGAGGTGGGGTTTGTGCGAGATGCCACTGAAAACCATCGTACCAAGCAAGTCCGGCGTCGCAGACTGCCCAGAGGGTGCTGTCGGGTGTTTCAACGACGTCAAACACATTGTTGGAGGGAAGCCCGGACTCGGTGGTGAAATGCACCCATCGCCAGGACTGGTCGAACTGCTGAGCTGGCGTGACCAGCGGAAGGAGAGCGAAGGCCAGGATTGAAGCAGCAATTCTCATTATAGCATAAGACCTCAAGAATCGTGGGAGCTAGCCCAGAAACCCAGGATGGCAAACAGGATAAACATACGAAAAGTGGAAACTTAAGTCAATGCAATAAATGTCGGTCTGATCCCCATTCCGGCCACTCCAGCGGTAGGATCACTTATAAAGTAACAAGGGAGGAGGGTTTGCGGAGGATCCCGATTAAGAAGGTATAGAGATGTTCATTCCGTCGGCAAACTTAACTGTACCCCGTTTGTTAAATTTGGACGAAATGGCACTTCCAGTGAATGAAAAATCGAGAAAAGGTTAGAATGATTTTTTCATGAGCAGGAGGTGCCGGTCGAAGCTCTATTGTCCCGAAGGGACAAAACATTCAAATGAGTGTTTTTCCCTAATCTATTAGCGGGCTCGGGAGCGGCAATAGATGAAGAGAAATGCGTACAAAATGGCAGCATGAGTTCAGAGAAGTTGGCGGGCAGAAAGAGCACTACTTGCATGGAGAAGAATAATTCCTTCATCAATAGTGCATCTCGAACACATGCTGGAGGTCAATGAGTGAGGCAGGGTTTGCGCCCCCGCTACTAAACAAAAAGACCCTCTTCGGAGGGTATTTTTGTTTCTGGCTGTGTCTGTAGGATTTGAAGTAAGTTGAGTTCCGATTGATCTGTATCGGAACGAAATCCCGATTGCTCTACATCGGAATCCTAACCCCGCTACAAGTACCTGCAGAATCATTAGAAGTTATTTAATAAGGAGAAGGGGATTAAATTCGTGCGTTCGGAATCTTGGGGCTGTTATTCAAGTGAAGGTTGGGGAAGTGCCCCGATGTGAAGATCTCACAAAGTAACTGAAATGCATTCATGGGAGAGAGCACACTCTGGGGATATTGCCGTCCTGCCTGAGTGATGCAGGATTTCGTCATGAACTCTGACCGCGTACGTATTTGTCCCTTTGGATGTGTGGCGTGTTAAATCCTGGCCAATGACATTCATCAAATCACAGTAAAGTTCCAATAATGAATAGTCAATTACAGAAGATGATAAGAGATGAATCAGACGAATAAGAACTCATTTCATTTCCCTCGCCCATCCTGAGACGGTTGACATTGTTTCGATTTTGCTGTACTTTCTTCAAGACGAGAGGCACAAGTGTTGAAAGAGGCACTAATGAACAGGAGAACTTTTTTCAAACAGAGCTTGAGTGCGTCAATCGCACTCGGTTCATTCCTCAGCGGAAGATACGAAAATGGATATTCCTTCCCTTCCCTCACGTACGATCTTGTTGCGATTAAAGGTGGTGAACCTGATGTTATGTTCGATAAGGGCATCGCTGCTTTAGGAGGTATGAGGACATTTGTAAAACGCGGCCAGAAGGTTGTCGTGAAGCCGAATATCGGCTGGGATGTTACTCCCGAACGGGCCGGGGACACAAACCCAAAACTTGTCGGCCGGATCATTGAACATTGTCTGGAGGCTGGTGCAAAGGACGTGTATGTGGTCGATCATACTTGTGATGAATGGCAGGGGTGCTACGAAAACAGCGGCATCAGTCGAATTGTCAAAGACTCGGGCGGGAAGATTGTTCCCGGCCATAGCGAGAATTACTACCATGAAGTAACAATCAAGGGCGGGAAAGTTCTCACCGTCGCAAAGGAACATGAGGTTATTTTGCAGTCCGACGTATTTATCAATGTT
>JAWOMQ010000040.1:0-4889 GCA_033852415.1 Bacteroidota bacterium | reverse complement strand
TAGCGGCGAAAGATGGGGACGTAGTTGTTGAGATCCTCTCCCTTAAACGCGTTTGTGACAACAGTTTTATTCTGCACGCACGTAAGATCAGAAAACCCGGCATTCCGGAGGGCAAGAATGGTCCCCTCCATCTGCCATGGGGTCGTATTTGCGGCAGGAAAGGGAAAGTGCCAGGAGATATTGTCCTTCAGGATCGTTGTTGCGCTGCTTGAGAGCGCTGCCTCCATTCCCGCCAGATGTGTGAGTAACTCATAATCCTGTAAAACTGTGGCTGGTGTAGTTTTAAGAACGGCGACTTTTGATTTCAGCATGATTTATTTCCAGTAGATAATGATACTTGCTGCCATGATCCATAGAAGGATATTGATGAGGAGCGGAAAATCGGTGAGCGCCAGGCGTGTCGGATTTCCGCCCTCGATACGTCGATGCACCAAATATAAATAACGAAATATTCCGTAAAGAACAAAGGGAACAGTGTAGATGAGCTTGTTGGTCCCGAATTTCTTGATCGTTTCATCTGAGATAGCATAGAGCGCATAAGACATCACTGTCGACGCCGTGACAATGCCGATCATCTGATCGAGGAAATAGGGACTATACTGCTCCAGGACAGAGCGATGAGAGTTCGCCTGCCCTTCGAGGACTGTCAGCTCGTGACGTCGTTTGCTGAAACCAAGGAACAGGGAGAGCAAAACGGTGCAGATCAGAAGCCATTCCGATGTCGGGACATGGATAACAATTGCGCCCGCGACAACCCGCAGCACGAAGCCCGCAGAAATTGTCATCACGTCGAGGATAACGATATTCTTCAGAACCAGGGAATAGAGAATGTTGATGACGACATAAACGAGGACGACCATGCCGAAAGAAATTTCGAGAAGGCATCCGCCAAGGATGCCTGCCGCCATGAGTACTACACAGGTTATCCGGGCTGTTCCCAGGCTCAGTTGACCGGAAGGCAATGGCCGTTTCGATTTAACTGGATGGAGTTTATCGTTCTCGAGGTCGGTAATATCGTTCAAAAAATATACACCGCTCGCAGCCAAAGAAAAAAGGAAGAACGCAATCGTAATCTGACCGAACAGATGAGAATTAAAAAGGTTTCCAGAGAACACCAACGCGGCATACAAGAATAGATTTTTGATCCATTGAGGCAGCCTCATTGAGGCTGCGATAGGGCGAAGGCGATTAGGCACGATCAGAACACCGCAGGTTCTTCATATACGCCAAATACTTCCGCAAGAGCGTTACACATTTCTCCAAGAGTTACGTATGCCCTCGTACAATTGATCAGGAGTGGAATGACATTCGTTCCATCGGAACCTGCCACTCTCAGCGCGTCGAGAGATTCGATGACTTTGCGTTCGTCACGTGAGGAACGTATTTCGGCCAGCCGTCGACGCTGCTTTTCTTCCACTTCAGGTGAAATCGTCAGGATCGGAATCTCTATCTGCTCTTCCGTCTCAATAAACTCATTAACCCCAACGATGATTTTTTCCTTTCTGTCGAGTTCCTGCTGATATCGGTAGGCTGCGTCCGCAATCTCCCGTTGAAAAAATCCCGCCTCGATGGCTGGAATGACACCGCCAAGCGCATCAATCTTCTCGAAATATTCTTCGGCCCCGCGCTCCATCCGGTTGGTCAAGGCTTCGACGAAATAGCTTCCCCCCAGTGGATCAATCGTGTTCACAACGCCAATTTCGTGGGCGATGATCTGCTGTGTTCGTAGAGCAATTTTCACGGCCTTCTCCGATGGTAGTGCAAGCGTTTCGTCCATCGAATTCGTATGAAGGGATTGTGTCCCGCCGAGAACGCCCGCCAAAGCCTCGAATGCGGTGCGGACGATATTGTTCTCAGGCTGTTGGGCAGTGAGCGAACAGCCGGCAGTCTGTGTATGAAACCTAAGTGTCCATGAGCGCGGATCTTTTGCCGCATACTTATCTCGCATCCTCTTCGCGTAAATGCGTCGGGCGGCCCTGAACTTGGCAATCTCTTCGAAGAAATCCAGGTGAGAATTAAAAAAGTAGGAGAGGCGCGGTGCGAAATCATCGATGTCCATCCCCTTTTCAATGCCGGCTTCGACATATGCGAAGCCGTCCGCCAGAGTAAAAGCCAACTCCTGAATTGCAGTCGAGCCGGCTTCGCGTATGTGATAACCGCTGACCGAAATTGGATTCCACTGCGGCATCTCTTTTGAACAGAATTCAAACATATCAGTGATCAACCTCATCGATGGACGCGGAGGATAGATCCATTCCTTTTGGGCGATATATTCCTTTAAAATATCCGCCTGAATCGTACCACGCAGTTGGTCCAACCCGGCTCCCTGGTTTTGCGCCACAGCCACATAGAATGCGAGCAACATTGCAGCAGGCGCATTGATGGTCATCGATGTCGAGATATTTGCAAGTTGAATCCCTTTAAAAAGGATTTCCATGTCGGCGAGGGAGCTTACCGACACTCCGCATATTCCAACCTCACCCGCGGATAATCCATCATCAGCATCGCGCCCCATCAATGTCGGTAAGTCAAACGCGACTGAAAGACCATGCTGACCGTGATTCAAGAGATAATGATACCGATTGTTTGTATCCTCAGGGGTGCCAAAACCCGCAAACTGACGCATCGTCCATAATCTCCCTCGGTACATAGTCTTATGGATGCCGCGGGTGTAGGGAAATTCTCCAGGATATCCGATGTCAGTGAGATAATTAATGTCGGCGATATCCTCAGGTGTGTAAAGAGGCTCTATTGGTTCCCCGGAAACAGTTGTGAACTTCAGGTGTGACGTCTTCTTATCGTTTAATCTCTTGCGATTATCGGGCTGGTGAGTTGGGGGGATGTGGCCTGGCAGTTTTCCCATATTCTTCAATGGATTCGCGGGTTTTATTAAATTAATTAATAAGAAGATACAAAATCATCCGACTTTTTCAAACTACTCCCTCCAGGCCGATCAATGGTAGTGTACTCCGGGATAAAGTAAATTGATGCAAAACAAATGAACCCAGGGGAAAATATAACCGACAAGTTTCCAGGAAAGGAACAGCCCAACGAGGGCAAATGCCCCTCGCTTTGTGAAAGCGGCATAGCGTCGCGCGTGGTAGGCTGGAAGGAGTAAAGGTACGATTCCACTGCCATCAAGAGGAGGCAGCGGCAATAAATTGAATACAAACAACAGGAGATTCAGCGAGAAGCCTATGCTCACACACTTGACCACCGATGAGAAAAACCCCTCGGTCGCGGGAACGGCAACTCGAATGAATGAGATCGTTTCAGGCGGAAGTAATATGTGCAACCAGATCCCTGCCTTGATCAGAAAGAACGCGCAAGAGGCCAGAAGGAGGTTCGCCAGGGGTCCCGCGAGCGCCATAAGCGCCGCACGTTTTGGATATCTGGCGGACCATTCAACGTTGAATGGAGCGCTGGCCCACCCTATCATCCATCCACCAAAGATATAGGAGATGATCGGAACAAGTACAGTTCCTATGGGTTCGCGACGGACGTGCGGGATCGGATCGAGCGTGACCTGTCCTCCCTCATACGCGGTCCTGTCACCCAGTTTCATCGAAACAAACCCATGAGCCGCCTCATGGAAGGTCATCGAGAACAGGAATACCACGTACCAAAGAATCCCATCAAAGATCCTATCGGCATCGATCGCAAACGTGGGGGAGGGAATGTTCACTCAGATTAGCAATGCGGATTGTTCATCCACCGGATTTAGCAGCCGCGACAGCAGTCATCTCATGAGCACGATCTTCTTCACAATCTGAAATGCACCCGGGTTTCCATTAAGGGAGGATGCATTCATCCTCAGGAGATAAATTCCCGAAGCTACCTCCATCCCCTCGTCATTACGGCCTTCCCACGTCACCTCATGGGCTCCCGCGTCCTGTACGGCATCAATCAACTCCATAATGCGGTCTCCCAGGAGGTTGAATACTTCGATTTTTACACGGCTGGTAAAAGGGATTTCATACTCAATTGAGGTGGACGGGTTGAAAGGATTTGGGTAGCTATCCAAGAGTCGAAATGCTCCGGGTGAATGCACGCGTGCGCCAGTGATCAGAGAAATTGCAGTTATTTTCTCGTCCCTGATTTGGAGCGAACCCTTCGAGGGGCTAAGGTCCTGGATTTGAAGGTACGGCGACTCGATCTTTACTCGGTCTTGGTTTGCATTCAGCTCCCACGCGAGGGTCACCGGATATGACGCAGATTGGAGGTTGATCGTCAGCACTGACTGCACATCTCCGCCAGAGGGGAGGATTTCCGCATAGCGACCGCTCGAAAAACGAACATCGAATATCCCAGGTGGCGGAAGTGGGGGAAGTTCGAACAGACCTGCAGATGATCCCGTATCCGTCACCTGGTCGAAATAGAGAGTTTCGCGTTTGCCTTTGCTGTCAGTAAACAGAAGTTTGTTCCATCCGTCAATCTTCTCACCCAGAGGATAGGTCTCAGTTGCCATCGGAACATTTGATGGTGTCGAAAAGATCAAGCTTCCCGCTCCGGAACACTTCACCCAGTAGCCATTGCCTGGAATAAGTGTGTCAACGCGGTTGTATCCGTCAAAGTAGTTAAAATAATCTGAAGTAATTGAGGTGTTGAGGGGAATGATTTGCGTGATCCCGACCGTGTCAGGTCTGGTCCCAATGAGATTCCACCCGGCATCGACAGAGAGTGTATCATCGGTATTAGCAACGCCGATTATCCTGGCAGTTGGGGGTGATTCAAATCGTAACCAGTAGCCTTTGAGAGGATTCAACGACGGCGCGATCTGATAGCCGGCCGAAGGAGAATAACCAAAAGCCGGACTGATCGAGGCGGGAAAGACCGCAAGCACTGAATCGTTGCTGCCGGCAAGCGGATTTGAAACCAGGTTCCATCCC
>JAWOMQ010000003.1:0-6459 GCA_033852415.1 Bacteroidota bacterium | reverse complement strand
CTTGTCACAGTGTAGATATAATCGCAAAGGGACGGTCTCTCTGAATTAACCCAGCTGTTCCCACCATACAGCGACCGGTACAGACCACTTCCCAGTGTCCCGCAGACATAGTCCCCCGAATCAGTCTCTGCAATGCAAAACACATCCTTTCCCCTGATCTCGGCGCCGGCCCAGACAGAGCCGTTATCCGCCGAGCGGATAATGCCCGCGGATTCGCTCGATGCGATGACAGTCGTGGGTGGAACCGTAATAAGCGATTGATACGCGAGCCCGCCAATTGATTCCTGTTCCCACCCTTGAGAAGAATCAGTATACTTGTACACCACCCCATCGCCAAGAGCGAAGATTGCCCCTCGACTACCCTCCACAACAGAGGTAATTTGCTTGTCGGTCAATCCCAATCCTTTCCAGGATTTCCCGCTGTCAGCAGATACGAAGACTCCTCCGGTTGAAGTAAAGTTAGGATTCGGACTCGCGCCCACAAGTATCCTGCCCCGCAGCGCTCCCGAAACTGCTGTTACGCCGTAGTCGGCGAAAATCTGATCCCAGGTTTTTCCGGTGTCACGGGAGACATATACTCCTACCTGAGTCAGGTCACCAGCGGAGTCAGTACCAACGATGAAATTCTCATCACGATCGATTACGATCGGGAGGGTTATTGGAGTAAATCCGGATAAGGTCGGGAACGGCAGATTTTGAGACACGGTATACCAGGTAGAGCCATCAAACATTTCAACTGATCCGAAAAGGATCCCAAAAACGGTGCCAAAACTGTCGATCACAATATTTGAGAATGGAAAAGATCCGATATAAATACGGGTCCAGTCATTCGGAGTACCGTTCCAAACGTATCCCTGGTAATGCAGATTGGCGGGGGGATAGTACAAGCTCGCAGCGACGTGGCTCCCGTTCACCTGGAGATCGTAAATCGTGGTTGAGGAAGGGTAGCCAAGGATGCCCGACCAATTAAACCCTGCGTCCGTCGACAGGTAAACCACACCTCGACCATTGGTCGCAAAAAGGGAGTCCCCATTTCCTTTTCGAATAACATCATATCCGGGCGAACTGGCGATGTCCTGCCACGAAAGGGGATACTGAGCGAACGCTCCACGCGGTGCAAGAACAATAAACCCGACAATGGCGATGAGGAGGCGCATTTTCGAGGGTAAAAATTTTAAACGCGTCATAAATTCTGCTTCATCAGTTTATAATTTTTCGAGGAGAAAATTCGTCATCGTGTTGTAATACTGCAACCGCTGGCGGATCCCGTGCTTGCTTCCCGGATAGAGCGAGGTCTCGAAGAGTTTGTTCTCTTTCACGAGTTCGTTGATCATCGTGATGGAGTTCTGCATATGGACGTTATCATCATCAGTTCCATGCACGATGAGAAGATTTCCTTTGAGATTTCTCGCGTAGGTTATAGGAGCACTTTCCTCATATCCATCCGGATTCTCTGAGGGAGTAAGCATATAACGTTCCGTGTATATCGAATCGTAGAATTTCCAATGTGTTACGGACGAAGAAGCGATAGCGGTTTTGAACACGTCATTGCCAAGGAGGATGGACATAAGCGTCATGTACCCTCCATAACTTCCTCCCATGATCCCGATCCGGCCTGCGTCGATGTACGGCAACGAGCTCAGGTATTTCGCGAATTCGATCTGGTCATGGGTCTCCCATTTCCCGAGGTGTTTGTATGTGACAGTTTTGAAGTCTTTGCCGCGCGCGCCGGTACCGCGATTGTCGACACATGCAGAAATGTACCCATGCTGGGCCATCAGCTGGTACCAGAGATAGCGCGTCCCTCCCCAGGAGTTAACAACCTCCTGCGAGCCGGGGCCGCCATAAACATTCACAATCACCGGATATTTCCTGGTGGAGTCAAAATCATACGGCCTAATAATCCAGGCGTTCAATTCGACACCATCCGTCGTCTTGAAGGTGAAAAAATTCTTTTTCCCAAGGTGGGTGGAATCGAGTGCCGGGATGCGGCCATTCTCAAACTCGCGGATCAGCGAACCATCGTTTTTCCGGAACGTCACCTTCGCCGGAGTGTTTGCATTTGAATATGACAGGAGGAACACCGAATAATCCGGAGAGAATCGTGCATCGTTCCAGCCTTCCTCCTTGGTCAAACGTTTAAATCCGGCGCCATTAAGTCCGACAGAATAAATTTCCCGGTCGATCGGAGAGGCAACACCGGCAGAGAAATAAATCTTTCCTGATTTTTCATCCACGCCGATTAGATGGTCGACATCCCAGTGGCCCTGTGTAAGCTGGCGAACGAGGTTGCCGCGGGTGTCATAGAGATAGAGATGATTGAAGCCGTCCCTTTCCGACG
Source organism: Bacteroidota bacterium (assembly GCA_033852415.1). GTDB lineage: Bacteria > Bacteroidota > Ignavibacteria > UBA10030 > SZUA-254 > DATKPE01. Next base: position 4,118 of record JAWOMQ010000003.1, on the reverse strand, counting down.
ACCAGATAAACTCGTCGGCATCGTTCAAAAAGGTGAGGTCATTATTCACGTCAATCCATGTTGTCGATTTCTCGGTCATGATGATCGCAGCCTCCCCATTAACGGGATTCACCATCGTTACATCGAGGATATTCTGGTGCCTGTTGAGTCTCTGGACACAAAGCATATCGGCCCGGGGAGTCCATGCAATCCTCGGGACATATGTATCCTGTGTCGAATCGAGAGGCGCTCCAATGTCCGCCCAAACGTTTTTCCCGCTCGAAATATCTATCATGCCGATCTTTACGACGGCATTCGGGTCACCGGCCTTGGGATACCTTGTCCTTGTTATCTTCTGGTGCATAGGAAGAAAATCAACAACGGGGAAATCGGGTTCACGGCGCTCATCGATCTGCCAATAGGCGATGTACTTTCCATCGCGGGACCATTGCCATCCATCAATAATCCCAAATTCCTCTTCGTAAACCCAATCGAAGTGGCCGTTACGTACATGGTCGGTCCCATCGAATGTGAGCTGGGTTTCTCTTCCATCATCAAGATTGAGGATGAATAGATTATCAGCGCGGACGAACCCCAATTTGTCTCCCGCAGGAGAAAACTTCACGTTCATCTGCTCCTGGTCGCTCCTGGTAAGTTGACGGAAGCTGTGATCATCGAGATCATAGAGAAAGAAATTACCACCCGTTTTCAACCCTCGTGCCGCGAATGTACCGGTGAAGAGGACCTTCTTTCTGTCCGGTGACCAAGCATAATTTTCAATCGGATAGGGTTCTTCCCCTTTATTCAATACAAGATCGGAACCATCAACGAGCTTCATTTTCTTTCCAGATGCGACCTCACATTTCCAGATGCTCGTAACGTGCACATTCGTATCAGTCTCGAGATATGTGTACGATTTGCCCCCCTCGTACCATTGGAATCCACGCGTTCTCTGCTCGGTGAATTTGGAACTGGCAAAAAGATCTTCGAGTGTCAGCCGTTTCGGCGGCACCTGAGAGTACACCTGGCGGAGCGAAACAACGACCAGAAGGAGGATCATCAATTGCTGAAAAAGACGTGCGAACCGATTCCGAACCATGCTTTTCCTTTCAATCATCTATCGACTTATTGCAGAGCTCTGGTGGCCATCGGGACTTCGGCTTCGAGCCGGGCAACGGGATAGAGATTCATTTGTGAATCCCAATACGGGGAATGCTGGTAAAAGAATTGTAAACGCGCCCTCGGCCTGCCAGCGAATGCAGTGTCGGATTTCAATTTCTCCTCAAAACTTCGTTTCAGGGCAGAATCTCTCGCGAGCATATCCTCGGCCATCGTTTCCATGACATAGTCTTCGGCATATTCTTTCTGCTCAAAGATTGTGTTGAAAAATCCCCATGCCACAAAGGCATCCGGCGCTTCGGGTTCAAGCAGCTGCATTGCCACCTTAGCAGCAGGTTGACGCAATCTTGCAATGATAGTCCCCGCCGGATAGGTCACTGAATCGTGAAGCGTATCTACCTTATACGTCACACTCAGGTGCCCTTCAAATGGTCTCTGTTGCCATTTCGGTTCAGTCAGCCGATAGAGTGTCACACCGAGTTTCGTTCCGGCAGTCAGCCGTTCCATGTGAATGCCGTGCATCCGAAGACGTTTGGTGACCTCACTCCATTGTTGTGGAATGATATAAGCTGCAGGGACTGTGACCGATTTCCGTTCAACGATGCTATCGTAAACGGGCAGGTCCATTTCGATTGGAGTTTTAGAGTAGACCCTTCTCACGGCCCCGGAGATTTCACTCTTCTCATTCTTCTGCTCATAACCCAAAAAGTGGAACATCCGATTCGGTTTATCGCGGGTTTCAAATTGCAGTGCGTACTCTGCGTTCGCACTCATTGCGGCGGTCTGTGAGTCAGCTTCACTAATGTAATCCCTGAGTTCTTTGTATTGCCTGTTCAAGACCTGCATCGTTTTTTCGATCACAGCGTACGTTCCATCCACCCTTTTCTTATATGCCTTCAGCATATGTGTTTCTATGAGTAACCCGGGGCGGTTATGGAGAGAGACGTAGACAGTCGAAAACCGTGGTGGTGAAGTTCCTCCCTGCAGTCCTTTGGCAGGATCATTGTCATCACGGAAAACCACATAGGGGGCGAGCGGGATTCCATCGGTTCTGACTTGATTGAGCGCAGGGAGATAGTCGCTCCAGAGCCACTGGCGCACAGGTGGCGCGACATTTATTCCAGTTTCGATGCTGTACGTGACAGTGTATTGGAAGTCAGCCCCGTCGGTCACATGACAATCGATGAAGAAGTCAGGCAGCCAGTCATTGTACATTTTGAGCCACGCCTGCATTTCGGGGGCATCGGCTTTCATGTAATCGCGGTTGAGGTTCAGGTTTTGCGCTGTCACTCTCCATCCCATTTCTTCCGGGCCATTTTGGTTTATCCTGTTGTAGGGTCCGAACCGCTCGTGGCCGTCTACATTGAATATGGGAATTACCAACAAAACGACCTTGTCGAGAAGCTGGGCTTTGGTTCTCGAGATCGCAATATCCCTGAGGAGCATGAGGCACGCATCTTTGCCATCAATCTCGCCGGCATGAATTCCATTCTGCACCAGCAGGATCGCTTTCCCCGACCGCCTGGCACGAGAAGGATCCGAGAATCCTTCTTTAGAGGCGATGACCATTGACAAATCCCTCCCTTCAGGGCTCTTCCCGAAACTCACCATTTTTATCCATGGCGATGCTCCCGCGAGCCGGCGACAATAGGCCATGGTCTCTTCATACCGGGGGGTTTTGGTATATCCGCTCTTTTCGTAAGGGGTTAGCCAACGCTCCGGAACGGACTGACCGTACCCGGCAGCAACAAACCAGAGTAGAAAGGGAAAAAGACGCACCGACCTGACCCACATAGTTCCGGCCCGTTTAGTGAGAATAGAATTCTATGACACGCGTGATAGCCGCAGAGCAAACCGGGTCGAACCCTACCAAGCTGAGAGAAAACATCCGACAGTCAACCGAGGGACGATATATCCCCGCTGAGACATACCCGCCTCCTTCAAAAGCGCCGACTTTTCCGGCGTATGGGGAATCCTTCAGAATTTTTTCCTCCGCCTGATACAATGGCTCTCTCTTTTTATAATAATCAGCCGCGAGGCGATCAAGCTTTCCCCGTTCTCGTTCAAGACTGTCATACTGCACTTTGTCCCATGGGGTAGGCATTGGGGTATTCGCATCAACAAACTGCTTCCATTTAAGATTATTTTTATCCAACAAAGCTGTGAGATTAGGTTCCCACGGCTCGACGCCCTTCGGATAGAAATCGTTGTAGGAGACCTGTGAACTATAGTATTCGTCTCCCAAGCCACCGAAGCAGTGGCCGAACTCGTGAACGTAAACATAATCCATTTGCCAGGCCATTGAGGGAATGTCAGAGCGGGTGTAGCAGGTCGTGTAGAGATTATAAATCCCTCCGCCGCCATAGCGGTTATCGTTCAAAAGAATAAGAACAAAATCGTAGGGAACCTCATCGATGATATCCCTGAGTTCTTTATTCTCTTCCGTTAGAACATAGCGCGCCGAACCAAACGTGTTGTACCGCGTGCCGAGCGCCGTCGATTTCCAGACGTTGGCATCAGGCTTGTCGATACCGGAATCCTGGGACGCCACTTCAATTGCCCGCACATTGAAATCACCCCGATGCTCTTTGAACGGACTGGTTGAAAACATAACGTCATTGAAATGTTTTGCGTCTGTACGGAATTTCTCCATGTCTGCTTTTCTATAGCCATCCCCCACTATGACCAGATCGACTTTTTCCGATGGCGCGCCGTTGTTCATCAACGTGATCACGTCATACGCGAGTCTCTTTTGCTCGCGGTTGACAACGGAAGGCTCGTTAGGATCGATCATAACCGAATAAATTTCATGGAATATCATTTGCCGATCGCGCTTGCTGATGATGAGCTGCACCTTTCCCCTCGGGAAGGGGAATCGTTCAGTCTCGTGGAACGTTCTTGGTGCACTGACGGCTTCATCGGTCGTTTGCCACTCATTGAACATCGTCGAGTACCCGTGAGTAAAGATGAGGGCGTTCGAAGGAAGATCGTACACGCGGAACAGATATTCCCCCAGATTC
>JAWOMQ010000220.1:0-6532 GCA_033852415.1 Bacteroidota bacterium | reverse complement strand
CCCATCTGGCGGCGGAGGTGGAAGCTCGGAGGTTGAAACGATACGGATGTGACTGGCACCATTCGCCGGAGCGGCAGTGAGAATGAGATTACCCGGCTGATCAGCTTTTATCCAATATCCGTATCCGGGACTGACAATAGTGGTCACGAAGTATCCGGAGGAATACCCGAACACAGGGCTGGTAGTCATGCCCGGTGGTGAGCAGAGAATATCGGAAACGGCTACAGGCAGACTGATGGATCCGATCATGTTCCAACCTGCGTTCACGGGGATCGTATCGATGTTGATCAGGTTTCCCCTCAGTTTGATAACCTGATCACCCGTGAATCTCAGCCAATAGCCGGTCCCATTCGACAAAGTGTCGGTATGCAGATAGGAGGTGTAAAAGTAATATGCGCCGGCTGTCGCAGCGGGAAAGATTGTCGTTGTTCGATAATCCAGCAGGCTCAAAGGTACTGACATGAGATTCCATTTATCAGCTGCACTCCAGGAAAGCAAGGACGACCCGTAAGCAAATCGCGCGCGGAATGTATGATTCGACGCGATATTTCTGAACACATATTCCGTGTCGTGTCCTTGATATACTCCGTCCACTACTAAACTATCGACTTCGTAAGGGACATTGGGTCGCGCAATACAGACCAGGCTGTCACCATAGACCAGATCGACGATCCCATTCGGAATCACCATCCCGTTCGATCCGGCGGTGAGTGTAATTGTGTAGTGATTGATGGCAAACGAAACTGAGATGGAATGGTTGCCTCTCACGTCTGAAAAGGTATACGTTGTGTCGGGTGGCACCACTGAACCATCGACGATCAAGGTATCCACGTGATATCCTGGTGCCGGCACGATCGAATATTTCTGAGTGTCCCCGAACGTGAGCAAGGTAATGCCTGGCGGGGAAATCGATCCGTGCGGCCCGGCGCTGGCAACGATCGTATCCTTCGGCAGGAGGGCACTTACCATGAAACTGTCGGGAGTACTTTTGTAGATTCCTACACCGAACTGCGCAAATGCTTTGACTCTCCAGTAATACCATCCCGTATGTGGCAGGATGAATCGGCGAGTGGTTTTAACAATCGAATCCTGAAGTACGATCGAACCCGGCTCGAACGTTCGGTCTGTTGCAATCTGACAGCGGTACGACACTGTGAGACCATCGAATGTCGGGGTTGGTGCCCACTGGAGCGTATCAACATTAAACAAATTTGTCGCGCCATTCACCGGGTAGACTAACCCGACGATATCCGGAGGGAGAGGAGCACGTTTTGGATGGAAAATAATAAGCCGGAGATTATTGGTGCTAATCGGGGCTCCCCCGGTTCCTGGAATCGTGTCTTTTAGGATGTTGTAGTTATAAAGAGAGTCCTTGGTCAGATTTATACGGAGATAGTGACCCGTGATATCGGTCAAAAGAATACTATCGGCATAATGTTTCAATACCTTGGGAGACGGCCAAATCCACGTCTGGTTGAGAGTATCAAAATTATTTATTGTTGTGCTGCCCCATTTGACCACCGTAGTATCAGACATGGTGGTGTCGGTAAACTTATGGTACATTACCTTGTATTGAGTTCCATACGGCTGACGAAGATTGGAAATTTGCCAGTAGGATCCCGGCGGCGCCGGCGGTATCTGCGACCATTCAGAGTCACTTTCGAGTCTGGTGGCAAGATATTCCGACCACCGGTCACCAAAATCCTTCATCGTATCTGTCGGCGGAATCGGATTATGAGCATCCGGGTGCAAACCGATAAGTGTAATGGGTTTCATGGACATATCTCCGCTGTCTATGCCCAGCAAATATATCCGCCATTTTACGCTGTCGGCAAGTGTCTGGCCAAACAGTGAGTGAGATGAAGCAGCAATTAACAGGAGAATGCCAGCAATGATCGGCGCTGCCATCCTTACACCAGCAGAAATCGCCTGACACTTGGCGGTTTCGCGTACACACGATTCTTTCCTTACCTTCAGCCTATTTGTTGGGTGCATGGTTTCTCCTTTGAGTCGATGTGAGAGGGGCTCTTGTTACGCTTCCTATCCTAATAATGAAAGTACCCCTTTGGCAGGATAAGCACAATGGGGAGTTGTCCTACTTTTGTCGCTTGTCCGGAGAGGGCCTGAAACCTAAGATATTAATAATCAAGGGATTACGTCTGGAGCGACAGGAAGGGGATTTGCAGATTTCTCACTGATCTTCCAGGGAGGTCAGACCCTCCCGGATGGCGTATTTAGTCAAATCAGCCACGTTATGGATATCCAGCTTATTCATTAGATTCTGACGATGTTTTTCGACGGTCTTCTCACTGATATTGAGATGAAGTGCTATTTGTTTTGTCGGTTTCCCTTCGGCGATGAGTTGGAGGATCTCCCTCTCCTTGGATGTCAGGAACGCAGAATTCTCATGGTTGGTTTCGATCGCATGCTGGATGAAATCCTTTGCCATGATTCCAACGATTTTCTGGCCGAGGTAGACATGTCCCGCAGCGACAGTTTCGATCGCATGAATGAGCTCGCTCGAATCACAATTCTTCCGGAGGTATCCCATTGCACCGGCACTCAACATATTTGCAATGAAACGCTTGTCGGAATGCATCGAAAGACCGATGACTTTGACTGAGGCAACTTCGGAGATAATCTGACGTGTGGCTTCTATGCCGTTCAGGTCAGGCATGGAAATATCCATCACCACAATATCCGGTTTGTGGGCTTTTGTGAGCTCAACCGTGGTATGGCCGTTATCGGCTTCGGCGACAATCTCGAAACCCGTGTGGTGCTCAAGAAGTGTACGCAGCCCTTCTCGCATAATGTTGTGGTCGTCGGCAAGAATGATACGAATACTCATCGTGCGTCCTCATATTCCGTTGTGGGTCGTTGAAGCGGTGCAGCAAGGGTTATTCTTGTACCCTTTCCCCGAGAAGAATCAATGGTGCAGCTTCCGCCAAGTTGTTGAAGCCGTTCCTGCATATTGAATAAGCCGAACCCCCCCTGTCGTTTCCCGTTGTGGTTCAGGATAGAGACGTCGAAACCCGCGCCGTCATCCTCGACTGCAACTATGACATTCTGCTGAACAATCCTGCACGCCATTGTTACACGTGTTGCCCTGGCATGCTTAACAACATTGACAAGAGTTTCTCTTACAGCATTAAACAATACGAGCTGCGATCCCTCGTCGAGGTTCTTTTTCCGGCCGTCATCAGTCAGTGAGATATTGAGATGGTGCCTTTCCTGAAATGTTTCGCAGAGCCACCCCAGGGCCTCAGCTAGTCCAAGCACATGGAGTATTGGCGGGCTCAGTTCGAACGTAAGGGACTGGGCATTCTCGATCGCCTGCTCGATGAGGGAATCAATTTCGCGAAAGAAATGATCCGTCACCTGGGTGGCCTCATGACTCTTGAGTTCGCTGAGCTTCATCTGGCAGAACGCGAGCGACTGAATGATTTCATCGTGGAGAAACGTCGCCATTCGTTTACGTTCCCTCTCCTCCGAAGAAGCAAGGGCAAGGGCCAGCCGGCGAAGTTGTTCCTGATACGCCAGGAGTTTTTCTTCTGCCGCCTTCCGCTCGGTAATATCACGCATTGCAACAACATTTGCAATTCTTTCCTGGTATGAGATGCGCTTCTGGATGATCTCGACTGCCAGCCGGTTGCCCAGCGACGTCATGGCAATTGCCTCGACGGGCAATTCATTGCCCGAAGCCATGTAGTCGGTCACGAGATCGTGGGATTCGCGAGCGATGAAATCGAGCAGAGGTTTGCCGATGAGATATTCAGAAGGGAATCCCAATATCCGGCATATGCTTTCGTTCACATCCCGGATTGTTCCTTTCTCATGGATAATGATTCCTTCGAATGTAGCTTCCGACAACCGTCTGAATTTAATCTCGCTGAGCCGAAGTGCCGTGGCATGTTTTCTCCGGCGCACAACGTATTGGACGACAAGAGCAATCATCAATAAGCACGATCCGTACACCGGGATGATGAATCCGATCGATTGATAAAAAGGGCGGGGGACAGTAAAACTGAAAAAGCGGCTGACGGGATCCGGGCGTCCCAGGAAATCCTGTGCCTGCACAGATAATGAGTGAGTACCGACGGATACATTTTCGACAAGCACACGCCGGACCGTCGACCATTCCGACCATTGTCGTTGGTCAATCCGGTAGCGAGTGAGAATGTCCAACGGGGGTATCTCTCCCCAATAGGAGAAGCAATCCCACTGAAGCTTCACACGTCCTTCTTCAACAACCGGTAGATCAAGATCTATGCGGGAGGAATGGTAATCGATTTCATTGAGTCTCAAGACAGCCAATCCTTGCCCGATCGTTCCAACAAGAACCTCATCAGCGAGCGGCAAGACAGGCCACAGCGACGAACTGGTCAACCCGGATTTGCTGTCAAATGTCATCCACACGCCGTTGTCATAGCAGCACAGCCCCCCTCCGCCCTGAGTCGATAGCCAGAGCCGTCCATGTGGATCAATTTTCAGATCCCAGACGTTATCGTTTGGGAGACCATCGCTGTTGGAGATTTTATGGGCAGAATCATCAACATCAATGTAACCGAGACCATTTTGCCTGTCCGCAAACCATAGCCGGTTTTTATGATCGACAGCGAGAGTGAAGATATGTTCTTGTTGAGCTCCATGGGGGATCTTCCAATAATCCCATTTTTCCCTCTTGAAGCGGCTAATACCCAGGTATGTCCCAAACCATAACGCGCTGTCCGGACCTTCGGCGAAAGCCTGCACACGCCCATCGAGAAGCCCCTGTTTTTCACTCCAGGGAGTAAAGCGGGTTCCGTCATACATGAAGGCGCCGGGCTGATAACCGGTCTCATTGGCTTCTGCATTTGACATGCCGAGAAACCAAAGGTTACCCTTCAGGTCTGTTCTGATTTTATGAATCCTCAGGCCCTTCGGTTCGACGCTGACTGGATAATGCTTCCAGGATTTTCCATTCCACCGGATGGCGCCGTCGAATGTCGCGCCGCTCGAGACCCATACGTTGCCTTCGCGATCTTCCCCGAGGCCTGTAATTATCTTCAGAGGAATTCCGGCTGCCTTCTCAATGACCTTTAGAGAGCCGTCGGCTTTGAGTATCTCTATTCCTCCTTCAGTCCCCAACCACACAGCGCCATCATGTGTGCGCAAAATTTCATCGATGATATTCAACTCAGCATGGTAAGGATCTTTAACTGAACGCCATCTTCTGGAAGATCGTTTATACAGATACAAACCCTGGCCCGTGCAGAACCATATATCACCGTTGTCTCTGAACTTTACGGATTCGATATTATTAACGTCTACAGGGAAAGGGTGTATGGATGTCCATGTGCCCCCGTTTCGGAATTTTAACTCACCCGAGCGGAGTAGGATCAGAAGTTCTCCCCGAGGACCGATATCAACTCCCTGGATGCCACCTTCGGGAAACTCGGGAGATTCTTCCATTCCTTTTTTGCCGTGCCATTCCCATAAGCCCCGCCTATCATAGGGCATTCCAACAGCAAGAGCCCCAGCTCCGTTGTTGTTCTCAACGATCCCTGATATCTGAAGAGATGGGACCGCTGCCTCCAGAATGCGTTTCCATGTTCCATCAACGTACCGATAGAGTCCTCTGAAAGTATTGACGAATATCGATCTGGAGCGCGATTGATAGAGTCCGAGAACATTTCCATTGACGATTTCGGGCGCACGCTCATAAAGAGTCAACAAACCATTTTTATATGTATAAAGCGAATTGTTCAGGTACATCATGTATCGATGTTCCCCCAGATTCGCGATGCTCCACGCACCAGAAATCGGCAGCTTACGAAAACCATTTTGGTTCCCGTAGTAGATGCGTTTGTCAAGGATGAGAAAGATGCTGTCGTTGTCCCCGTTACTCATCCATATCGGGTGTGATAGTGGTAGCCCTTTGCCAGAATCGATTACTGTCCAACTGTAATGATCATAATATGCCATGCCTTTCGTGGTGGAGACCCAGATGGTTCCAGAAGGTGTTTCAATCAGATCATGGATGGAATTGGAGGGTAGACCGGATGTCGTAGTAAAACATGTGAGACGCCAGGGTTCATCAAAGTTCTCTCCATTTCCCTTCATCGTTCCCGAATGAAGGAGAAGCAGAGAAAGAATCACGAGCGAAGCGATATGGGAATGTTTTTGGCCAGCCATCACGACCTCCAAATGCCTAGGCCAATATAGAGGGAAATCACCTGATTGTCAATCAGGTTCCTTTCTAAATGATGAGCACGCCGGAAAAAAAGGGGAGAGTTTACTTTTCCTCGTAGAGTGTGATTCCCCACATAGTAGGATCATCAGGGGGATCATCATTCCAATGGTTGAAGGAGTGAGAATCGTCCGAAGAGTAGTGCAGGCGATAATCACCCTTATCCAGGAGAAGCGTTGTCTTAACCATTCGGTTCTTGCGGGCGCCGCCAGCGTGAAATGTCATGTCGTATGACATTTCCCAGATGATGCTACCATCGGAAACTCTTTCTATCCATCCGTAATCGAACATTTCATGCCCCTG
>JAWOMQ010000154.1:0-6824 GCA_033852415.1 Bacteroidota bacterium | reverse complement strand
TATTGGAACCGATCCCGTTCTGAAAATCTCCTGCAAGAAAGAAAAGACAACTGTGTCCCGGGGAGGCGTTCATGAAGTCCAGGAGATAAACTATTTCGAGGCGTTAAAGAACATTGTGGGGCAATATTGCGCACCCCATATACCATCCCTTCCACGCTTTACGACCGGGCTGGTCGGATACATTGGGTACGACCTGATACGTCACATTGAAGCCATCCCCGAGCGTGGTGATGATTATATCGGAACCGATGATGCGATCATGGAGCTTTTTACAACTATCGTTGTATTCGATCATCTCCGGCATGAGTTGCATATCATCATCAACGTGGCAATTGACGAGAGCCTCAGCAGAGCCGAGCAATACGCCCATGCGCAAAAGCAGATTCAGGGAATTGAAGGCCGGCTCCGGGACGGAGGACCTGACACGACGTTTTTTCATGCAGACATGGATCGCCTTACGCATGAAACGGAGAAAAAAACTTTCCTCGAAAACGTAAAGAAGGCAAAAGAATATATCCGGAACGGCGATATCTTTCAGGTTGTTCTCTCCCAACGATTTTCAACCGGCTTCGACGGGGATCCGTTTACCGTCTATCGCGCTTTACGGGTAATCAATCCCTCTCCTTACCTTTACTTCCTTGATTTACGCACAGTAAAAGTGATCGGTTCCTCACCCGAAATCCTCGTACGGGTTGAGCACGGCCAGTGTGAAGTCTATCCTATTGCTGGCACCAGAGCCCGGGGAACCACAGAGAACGATGACATCGAGATGGAGAAGGAATTACTCGGAGACGAAAAAGAACGCGCTGAACATATCATGCTTGTCGACCTCGGTCGCAATGACCTCGGTCGTGTCTGTGTACCCGGGTCGGTAAACGTGAAGAGACAGATGTTTGTCGTCCGGTATTCTCACGTCATGCACATTGCCTCCCAGGTCACCGGGACATTGCAATCCGGGAGTGATTGCATTGATGTTTTTACCGCAACCTTTCCGGCGGGAACCGTGTCGGGAGCTCCCAAGATCAGAGCAATGGAGATCATTGATGAACTCGAACCGACCCGCCGGGGGATCTACGCCGGCGGTATTGGTTACCTCGACTTTTCCGGCTCAATGGATATGTGCATTGCAATCCGGACGATAACGACCGTGGGGTCTCGTCTTTACTTTCAGGTTGGAGCAGGGATTGTTGCCGACTCAGTCCCCGAAAACGAGTATCAGGAGACTCTGAACAAAGCCCAAGCTCTTATTCAGGCATTAAAGATGGCTGAAGGGATTCGATCATGATTCTCATCATCGACAACTACGATTCATTTACGTACAACCTCGTCCAATTGGTCGCCCAAAGGTCGAAGGATTACGTTGTTTCACGCAACGATAAGATAAAGATCGACGAAATCGAAAAGTTGAACCCAGAGGGAGTAATCCTGTCACCGGGTCCAGGCAGGCCCGAACATGCCGGCGTGTGTATAGAGCTTATCAAACGGATAAGCAGATATATACCAACGCTTGGGGTGTGTCTTGGTCACCAGGCCATCGGTGCGGCATTCGGGGCACGCATTACACGGGCTCCAGTCCTCATGCACGGGAAAACTTCGGAGATTCATCATTCCAGGGAAAAATTATTTCGGAATCTCCCCGCTCCATTCGTTGCGACCCGATATCACTCACTGATTGTCGAGCGCGAGTCATTACCTGAGGCGTTGGCGATCACTGCGGAAACTGCTGATGGTACCATAATGGGGATATCCCACAGAGAGTATCCAATTAACGGAATTCAATTTCACCCAGAGTCGATCCTCACGGCGTCGGGGCCCGATCTCATAAACAACTGGATGGACAGCCTTACGGAGCAGCCATGAAAAACCTGATTGAGAAAGTCGTCGAAGGGAGTGATCTTTCACATGCAGAAGCTGTCAGTGCGATGGAATATATTATGGAAGGCAAAGCGACCGACGTGCAGATCACCGCGTTCCTGATCGGTCTCAAAATCAAAGGGGAACAACCCGAAGAGTTATTGGGGTTCACGGAAGTCATGCGCGAAAAATCGATCCGAATACAGACCGATGATCCGGATGCAATCGACATGTGCGGCACAGGCGGAGATGGGACTAATACGTTTAATATATCGACAACCGCCTCATTTGTCGTGGCCGGGGCGGGCATCACCGTGGCAAAGCATGGGAATCGCTCCATATCAAGTTCTTGTGGAAGCGCAGATCTGCTCGATTCGCTCGGGGTAAACCTGCAGGTAAAACCCGCGACGATCGAAGAATGCATCAACTCTGTCGGAATTGGCTTTATGTTCGCTCCTCTCTTCCATCCTGCGATGAAACATGTTGCCACACCGCGGCGGGAAATGGGAATGAAAACATGCTTTAATATGCTGGGACCATTGACGAATCCCGCCGGAGTTCACCGACAACTTGCGGGCGCGTATGACAAGGTCGCGGCAGAAAAGATTGCAAAGGTATTTTCATCGCTCTCAACCGAAAAAGCGTTAGTCGTCACATCTCATGACGGTATGGACGAGGTCTCGTTAAGCGCACCGACCATCGTCAACGAAGTCTCGCGCAGTGCTCCCGTGAAAACCTATGAGGTGTCCCCATACGCATTCGGGTTTGAACGCGTCGAACGGACCGAGATCCTCGGGGGAAGTTCGATGGTCAATGCGGCTATCGCGTTCAAGGTCCTGAGTGGGGAGAAATGTCCACATCGAAACGTCGTGATTGCCAACGCATCACTCGGAATCCTCGCCTCCGGGAAGACGAAATCGATCGAAGAAGGGCTGGCGCTGGCGACAGAATCTATCGATTCCGGCCGTGCTCTGTCAAAACTAAAGAAACTGATTGAAAAATCGGCATGAACATTCTCTCTGAGATCGCAGCCCACAAACGAGCCGAGATTCAGCATCGGAAAGCCCGGATATCTGCAGCGGAGCTTCACAGGAGCGTGCTGTCCGGCCGGGTAACGCTCCGGATATCTACCGCGCTCCGAGAACGCCGTCGGTTCGGCATCATAGCTGAAATCAAGAAGAGTTCTCCGACAGCCGGCGTGTTCAAAAATCCATATACTCCCTCCGAACTCGCGTCGATGTACGAGCAGTCAGGCGCCGCTGCGATCTCGGTGCTTACAGACGAAAAGTATTTCTCGGGTACGCTGGAAGACCTGAGCGCGGTGCGGGAACACACTACTCTTCCCCTGCTGCGAAAAGATTTTATCATCGACGAATACCAGCTTCTGGAGGCGAGATCACGCGGCGCCGACGCGGTATTGCTCATAGCAGCAATACTCGACCGACACCAGATCCGCGATCTCCAACAGGCTGCTACAGCGTTAGGACTTGAAACTCTTGTAGAATTGTATGACACCAAAGAAATCGATATTATTGATTTTGAAGTGACCTCATTGATCGGAATCAACAACAGGGATCTGAAAACTTTCTCGGTCGACCTCAAGCGCTCAGTGCTCATCGCATCACTTCTCCCCAGAAATGTGCACATCGTCAGTGAGAGTGGAATCCGGACGGGGCAGGATCTGGTTCTTCTTGTGCAAAACGGCATCCGCTCAGCGCTTGTGGGCGAATGTCTGATGCGCTCCGATCATCCGGGGCAAACTCTTCGCAGAATGCTTGATGAGGTTGACAGTGTTTCCCAAAGTTAAGATCTGCGGAATAACCAGAATGGAAGATGCGCAGTATGCGACAGAGGAGGGGGCAGATGCACTCGGGTTCATATTCTACCCGGACAGCCCCCGATATATCACACCCGCTGCTGCCGGGCGGATCATCCGTTCCTTGCCTGCCCACGTCATGACGGTTGGCGTTTTCGTCAATACTCCACGCAAACAAATATCCAACATTGTGTCGGAAACAGATCTGCAGGCAATACAATTGAGCGGAGACGAGTCCCCTTCTGATTGCCTTGGTTTCGATATCCCTGTGATTAAGGCGTTCCGGTTTCAGACGATGAGTGACCTCGACCTCGCGGGGGATTATTCCGTATCAGGAATTTTACTCGACGGACATCGGGCCGGAGCATACGGTGGGACAGGCATGGCCGTCGACAAAAGCATCGGGAGGGCAGCTGCACGTCGGTATCCGCTGATCCTTGCGGGGGGACTGACGCCCGGGAATATCGTCGAATCGGTAAGAGAAATTGATCCAATCGCCGTCGATGTCAACAGCGGCGTTGAGAAAGCTCCGGGCAGGAAAGATTTTCAAAAAATATCATTATTATTTCGTAATTTAAGAAAACTCAATCTCGAAATTTAAGAGGTTTTCCACATGCTTATTGTAATGAAGCTTGATGCGCCCCGCGCCGACGTTGAAAGGGTGAAAGAAAAAATCCAGGCACTCGGCTACATACCGCATGAGATTCCCGGGGATCACCGGCTGGCGATAGGGATTACGGGGAACAGGAGCAGACCTGATGCAGAGATTTTTCTGAATCTGCCAAGTGTACTCGAAGCAATCCCAATTACGAAACCTTTTAAACTTGTCAGCCGTGACGCAAAACCCGAGGACACCCAGGTACGCGTGGGAGACGAAATCGTGGGCGGACCCAATCTCACAGTCATTGCGGGTCCATGCTCGGTCGAGAGCCGCCAGCAGATCATTGACATTGCATTTGCACTGAAGGAAATGGGTATCCGTTTTCTGCGTGGAGGTGCCTACAAACCCAGGACATCGCCATATTCATTTCAAGGGCACAAGACAGACGCCTTAGCATATCTGAAGGATGCCCGGGATGCCACAGGCTTGCGTATTGTGACGGAAGTCAAGGATACGAACACGCTCCCGCTGGTGGCAGAGGTCGCTGACGTCCTGCAGGTCGGTGCTCGCAATATGCAGAACTATTCTCTGCTCGAGGAAATCGGTTCACTCCGGAAACCGGTCTTGCTCAAGCGAGGACTTTCCGCAACCATTGAAGAGTTATTGATGGCCGCTGAATACATTCTTCACGGCGGAAATTACAATGTCATTCTCTGCGAACGGGGTATCAGGACCTTTGAAACCGCAACGCGCAACACACTAGACCTTAACGCCATCCCGGTCGTGAAAAAGCTCTCCCATCTTCCCATTCTGGTCGATCCCAGTCATGGCGTGGGGATCTGGGAAGCGGTTGGGGCAATGTCGATGGCTGCAATAGCTGCCGGCGCCGATGGACTCATCATAGAGGTTCATAATGAACCTGCCTCTGCTCTTTCCGACGGTTATCAGTCACTCAAGCCGGAAAAGTTCAGGATGCTTCTCGACAGGTTAAAATCGATTGCCCCAATTGTGGGCCGGAAGCTTGAGACGACAAAATCCACGATCGAAGTCAACTGATGCGGCACACAACCTCCCGATTCCACAGATCCGCCAAGAAGATGCGTTACACCGCTCCTGATGCACGCGGTCATTTTGGGAGATTTGGTGGCCGTTTTGTGCCTGAAACATTGCTTCAGGCACTCACAGACCTCGAGCGTGCATATGGCGAAGTGACATCCGATCAATCATTTCGGACCGAGCTTCAGACTTTATTGAAGGATTATGTCGGACGGCCGACGCCGCTCTATTTTGCTCCGCGCCTCACGGCAAAATTCGGGAAAGGAAAAATCTTCCTTAAACGTGAAGACCTTTGCCACACCGGGGCACACAAAATCAACAACACGGTCGGACAAATTCTTCTGGCAAAATATTTACACAAGCACAGAATCATCGCTGAAACCGGAGCGGGTCAGCATGGAGTTGCAACCGCAACTGTCGCGGCAATGCTGGGACTCGAGTGTGTGGTTTATATGGGTGTCGAAGATATGAAACGACAGGAAATAAACGTCACACGGATGCGTCTCCTCGGGGCGCGCGTCGTGCCGGTAGCATCGGGTTCTCAAACACTTAAGGACGCCACAAATGAGGCCCTGCGTGATTGGGTCACAAATGTGCGTACAACGTACTACGTGATCGGCTCAGTTGTAGGACCACATCCTTACCCGATGATCGTCCGCGATTTTCAGTCAATCATCGGAAAAGAAACACGCGAACAAATTTTGAAACAGGAGCAGCGGCTTCCATCCCACCTCCTTGCCTGTGTCGGTGGCGGCAGCAATGCGATTGGCCTTTTCTACGATTTTCTCGAAGATTCCGGCATCAAGAAGATAGGTGTCGAAGCTGCTGGTCTGGGAATCCCGACCGGCAAACATGCCGCGACTCTAAACGCAGGTCACCCCGGCGTTCTCCACGGTTCGTTAAGCTATGTCCTCCAAAACGACGACGGTCAAATTCTTCCAGCACATTCAATCTCCGCCGGCCTTGATTACCCGGGCGTCGGCCCAGAACATAGTTTCCTTAAGGAACTCGGTGCGGTCGAGTATGCGTCGGTAACCGATGCAGAGGCATTGCATGGAGTGTCGATGCTCATGAATCTCGAAGGTATACTTCCGGCTCTCGAATCGGCACATGCCGTCGCCTATCTGAATTATCTGATGCCTCAGACAAGCAACGAAGACATCGTTATTCTCAACCTTTCCGGTCGGGGTGAAAAGGATTTGCCTGCGATCACCGCGTCGGCAAAACTGCCCCCCGCACTATGAACCGGATCATGACACTCTTCAACCGTCATCAGTCCAACGGTAGAAAAATCCTGTCGATGTTTATCACCGCCGGGTTCCCATCCCTTGAGATGACTCCGGAGCTTATCCTTGCCCTGGAAGCGGGGGGCGCCGACATGATTGAAATCGGCATACCGTTTTCCGATCCTATAGCCGATGGACCTACAATTCAGCGGAGTTCTGAATGTGCGCTGCGCAATGGTACGACCCTGAAGAATATTTTTGGACTCCTGGA
>JAWOMQ010000207.1:0-6517 GCA_033852415.1 Bacteroidota bacterium | reverse complement strand
GGCGCTCATAATATCCGGTACTGGGGAAGTCGTAGAGCCGGATGATGGTATCGTTGCAATTGGATCGGGAGGAAATTATGCGCTGGTCTCGGCGAGAATCTTGACCAAGTACACGCAGCTTTCGGCGCCCGAGATCGTGCGTGAGTCGCTCGAAGCGGCGGCGAATATTTGCATTTTTACCAATACCCACATTACCGTTGAAGAGCTTTAGCGGGTCGTCACACCAGAAGGATAAGAACTCCCGGATGAAAAAAACCGCGCCACATGAGCTTACGCCGCGTGAAATAGTTCGTGAGCTTGACCAGTATATCATCGGCCAACAGGCTGCGAAAAAGGCGGTTGCGATCGCGATGAGGAACCGCTGGCGGAGGATGCAGACCCCGGAACATCTCCGGGAGGAGATCATGCCGAACAATATTATTATGATCGGTCCCACCGGAGTCGGGAAGACCGAGATCGCCCGGCGACTGGCAAAATTGACGAACGCCCCTTTCCTGAAGGTCGAGGCATCGAAATTTACGGAGGTAGGCTACGTTGGGCGGGATGTGGAATCTATGGTCAGGGATCTTACGGACTACGGCGTCAATATGCTGAAAGGCGAGCAAGCAGCTGAAGTGCAGGACAAAGCACGCCAGCTTGCCGAAGAACGGATTATCGATATTCTCGTCCCACCCCTGAAACGGCGGCATCCGGCTGATACAGGTGCCATGACAGAAGAGATGAACGAGCCGGATGAAAACCGGGCGACGCGCGACAAGTTCCGCGAAAAGCTTCGCGCCGGAGAGCTCGAGGAACGCCATGTTGAACTGGATGTCACAGCTAGTCAACTCCCCGCGATGCAGGTCTTCGGTCCAATCAACATCGAAGAAATGGGTGTAAATATTCAGGAAATGTTCGGCAACATTCTCCCTAAGAAAACGAAGAAGCGAAAGATGACGATCGCTGAAGCACGGGAGCTCCTGACACAAGAAGAAGCTCAAAAGCTCATTGACACTGAGTCTCTCGTGAAAGAGGCGTTGAGGCGGGTCGAAATCAGCGGCATTATTTTCATCGATGAGATTGACAAGATTGCGGGTACCAAGGGACAAGCCGGTGGTCCCGACGTATCCCGCGAAGGAGTTCAGCGTGACCTTCTCCCGATCGTGGAAGGAACAACCGTCATGACGAAGTACGGGATCGTGAAGACGGATCACATCCTCTTTATTGCCTCAGGAGCGTTCCATGTCTCCAAACCTTCTGACCTTATTCCCGAGCTCCAGGGGCGGTTCCCGATTCGCGTTGAGCTAGAGAGTCTCACCGAGGAGGATTTTGTCAAAATCCTGACGCTCCCTCAGAATGCGTTGATCAAGCAATACTCGGCACTGATGGAGACGGAAGGCGTAAAACTCGAATTTTCACCAAGCGCGATCAAAGAGATCGCACGAACCGCTTATGAGGTGAACGAGCAAGTGGAAAACATTGGCGCGCGGCGGCTCCATACGATCATGACCACACTCCTCGAAGAAATACTGTTTGAAACACCCGAGAGTTTTGTTGGGAGAGTAATCATGATTACCCAGGAAATGGTGCAGGACAAATTATCCAGCATTGTCAAGAATAAGGACTTGAGCAGGTACGTCCTTTGAATTCCCGCGCGCTGTAACAAATGGTTTGTGGCAGCGTGGCACACTGCTGCCTCTCCCTGACACCAGGGCACCAACAGTTGATATTCCCCACAATGTTCCGGTCAGACGCGCAGGAAGGATTTAATGAACCTTGTCGCCCGGGAGGGGTGGTTGAAATCCAAATCCGTGTGTGCCCGGTTCACCGTGGATCTTAATCTCACCAAACGTCTTTTCAAACTTCTGAATGTTATCCCCGAGTGCGTTCATAAGAAGTTTGGCATGCTGGGGAGTCGTGATGATCCGCGCAAGGACTTTTGCTTTGGGCACGCCAGGGAGAACCCGCGTAAAATCGATAACGAATTCCGCCGGCGAGTGGGTGATAATTGCCAGGTTTGAGTAAATGCCTTCGGATTCCTTTTCACCGAGTTCGATATTAATTTGCTGGGGAGGGTTAAGTTGGTCTGCCATAATCGCTTTCTGACCACGTGACAGTCCTCCTCTGCCGGAGGAGGACTGTGACGCAGTGATTTAGTGTCACTTCTTGCGGAGTTCGTCAGCCTTCTTCAATGCCTCTTTGGCTTTGCTGACCATGTCCGCGTTCGCATACGCTGACGCGAGGTACTCCCAGATCGCAGGATCGTCCGGTTTTATCTTTGTCAGCTGTTCGAAGTAATCTGCTGCTTTTTTGAAATAGGTTCGGTACGATTTATCCTCTTTGGCTCCTGCTTCCTGATTCGCCTTCCGTTTCTTGTCTCCGAGCTTCATGTAGGCGACGGCTGCGTTCTGAAGTGCAACATCATACGACGGGTCAGTCTTGAGGGCGGCTTCGAATTCTGAGATTGCGCCGTCGAGACTGTCGGATTGGAGGAGAAGCACCCCGAGATTGTAATGGCTGATCTTGTTCGTGGGATCCTTCTGCAGTGCTTCCCGGATTGATGGTTTGGCTTCTTCGGCTCTGCCGGAGCGGACATAAAAGTCTGTCTGGATTGCCATCAATTCAGTGTTCTCCGGAAAGAGCTGTCGTGCCTGGTTGACAGAGGTAATCGCCTGCGAGAATAAATTATTTTCTGCTTCTTTGTCCTTTTTCGCTTCGGCGTCGATGATCTTGGTGTTCAGATCATTGAGTTTCGATCGGTATGCATCGATGAGCATCGTATCGAGAGTTACAGCGTGGGTATGCTGGATGCCGCTGTTCAGCGTTGTAATCGCATCGTCATAATTATCCAGGGCAAGCTGGTCGATGGCAAGATTGGTATACGTAATCGCGCTATCAGGATTCATCCTCAGGGCAGTTTTGTAGGATTCGGCAGCTTCCTGGCGGTAGATTCGGACGCTGTCGTTTTTAGTGCCAGAGGCTTCGTGCTCGAGAACCGAGCTCCGGTTATATAGACTCGCTCCTTTATTTACCGAAAGCTGCCACACATATCGCTTTGCGTCGCTGATATCCTTTTCATATTCCTTACTATTTTCGAGTGATTTGTCAAACGCGTCTGCCATCTTATCATACTCGCCGAGCTCAAGCTTAACCCGGCCCAGGAGATACCAGGCCTCTGGATTTTGTGGATTGATTGAAAGCTCCTTAGTCAGTGAGGTGTCGGCTCTCTGATAATTCTTCTGGCTCATGTAAAGTTTCGCGCTTGTCAACTCGGATGAACTACACTGAAATCCAGTAATCATCAAGCCCACAAGCAAAAGACAAAGCACACTGATGATTGCAGAATATTTCATGATATCTCCTCGGTTCTGTGTCGGAATAATTATAAAAATCGAACCCAATATAGTGAAACAGTGCGAAAATAGCAATCAAGACGAGGAGATCACATACTATCGACGGTTGAACCAAAGCGCGTAAACCGCGCAGGAAGCTGCCAGGTTTCCCCCGCGTGTATTTTCATGGTATTCTTCTCACCTCTCCCGGCGTTTAGAGACACTCTGAAGATCTGTGGACCCGCGCGGCGTAAATGCGTTGACTTTCTATCAGATTTTTGGTATATAATGCCAACTTCCAAAGTTGATAATCGTTGAGATGCCGCAATCGTGTGAGTTTTGCAGGATCATCCGTCGGGAATCAAAAGCCGAAATCCTGTACGAGAATCAAAACGCGATTGCGATACTTGATATCAACCCGATCCACTTCGGCCATGTTCTGGTAATCCCGAGAACGCACGCCGAGTCATTCATTGACGTTCCGGGGAGTGAACTTGTGGATCTTATTCTTGCCACGCAATGCATCGCGCGGGCGATCGTACAGTCTCTTAAACCGCAAGGGTATAACATTTTTTCTAATAACGGACGAGCTGCGGGTCAGTCGGTACTTCATTGTCATTTTCACATTACCCCGCGCTATGAAGATGACAACATCCGGTTTGTGCTCAAGCTGAAGAAATACTCCGGCGATGAAATGGCTGAATATGCCGAAAAAATCAGGAGCCACATTGGTTGATAACAGAGAGAAAGGACGTTCCAGAACACTATGATGCAGGTGAAGAAGAGTGCGCCTGAGGGCGGAGAGCAAATGAGGATTGAGAAGGGGAAATTGATCGTCCCAGATAAGCCGATCATCCCGTTTATCGAGGGAGACGGAACCGGGCCGGATATATGGCGTGCATCTTCACGCGTGATAGATGCCGCGGTTGAGAAGGCCTATGGTGGCAAACGCGCCATCGCATGGCTGGAAGTATTTGCCGGCGAGAAATCATTTAACAAATTCAATACGTGGTTACCGGATGGAACAGTCAGCGCGTTCAAAAAGTATCTTGTCGGGATCAAAGGCCCGCTGACCACACCTGTCGGCGGCGGAATCCGCTCACTCAATGTGGCTTTGCGACAAATGCTCGATCTCTATGTATGCCTGAGGCCTGTGCGCTATTTCGAAGGAGTTCCCTCCCCGGTTAAGCGCCCCCAGGCGGTGGATATGGTCATATTCAGAGAAAATACGGAGGACATCTATGCCGGGATAGAGTACACTCCCGGCTCCCCGGAAGCCCGGAAAATTTTAGATTTCCTGGCGAAAGAGTTTCCTGATCAATTCAAGAAAATCCGATTCGGAACGGCAGCAGCCAGTGAAGAGTGGGCCAGAGTTGCCGGGACGCCTTCCCGTGATCTCCAGGTCGGCATCGGCATAAAACCTGTCACGCTCCAGGGATCGGAGCGCCTGATCATCGCAGCAATCCGATACGCCATCAGGAACAAACGAAAGTCTGTGACTATTGTTCACAAGGGAAACATCATGAAGTATACTGAAGGGGCGTTTCGTGATTGGGGCTATGCGGTGGCCGAAAGGGAATTTCCCGATACGACCTATTCGTGGACTCAATGGGAGAGAACGAAGAAATCAAAGGGGGAAGCGGCCGCCAATACCGAACAGCAGACTGCCCTCTCTTCCGGCAAGATTCTCGTGAAAGATGCGATCGCGGATATCACTCTCCAGCAGGTGTTGACCCGGCCGGAAGAGTTTGATGTCATCGCCACGTTGAACTTAAACGGCGACTATTTAAGCGATGCGCTCGCAGCCCAGGTCGGGGGGATAGGAATCGCGCCGGGAGGAAATATCAATTATGTCACCGGTCATGCCGTGTTTGAAGCGACGCACGGAACTGCGCCGAAGTATGCAAATCTTGATAAGGTAAACCCTGGTTCGGTGATTCTGAGTGGGGAGATGATGCTTCGATATATGGGTTGGATCGAAGCAGCTGATCTCATAATGAAAGGTCTGGAACGGACGATAACATCAAAGGTCGTCACGTATGACTTTGCCAGGCTTATGAGCGGAGCAAAAGAGGTCAAGTGTTCGGAGTTTGGTGACGCCATAATTTCGAATATGTAAAACCGCCCTGCGGCGGTTTTGTTCCTGCGTCCTACGAAACTGTACAGATAAATCTCTAATCACAATTAACTCTAGGAGGGTACTACTATGTCATTCCATCCCACAACTGTTCTTAAGAGGTACGTTCATTCGGTCCTTGCCGTCGTCTCATTCCTTCTGATCTACTCAACAGTTGGGGACGCGCAACTGAGCGGTACCTACACTATCGGCACAGGCGGCACCTACCCGAGTTTTAGAGCGGCAGTCAATGCGCTGTCGAGCCAGGGTGTGTCCGGTGCAGTTACCTTTAATGTTCTGACCGGGACGTATTCGGAGCATGTCCGCATCGGAGCCATTACCGGTGCCAGTACGTCCAATACAATCACATTTCAATCAGCCACCGGAAATGCTGCCGATGTCACATTGTTCTATAATGCGACCTCATCAGATAGTAATTATGTTGTGAGGATAGATGGAGGAAAATATCTCAGGTTTCACAAAATGGTTCTTCAGGCTAGTAACAACAGCGGGGCATCGTATTGCACGGTGTTCAGTCTGAACGGTACTTGGGATTATCTGACAATTGACAGCAGCAATATCGGCGGTGCGGCGAATACAAACGGAACGAATCAGGCTTTGGTCATTACAACATCGGGTTCGAGTGCAACGAGTTGCATTATCAACGGGAATACGTTCACCAACGGAGGATATGGGGTATACTTGACCGGTGTGAATGGTTCAACCCTGTTGAAGGGCTTACAGATTTCCCATAACCTGTTCATCGGATTCTATAATGGATTGTTCCTCCAGTATCAGGATTCACCCGTCATCAGCCAGAACACGTTTAATGGAGGCGCGGGAAATATCTGCATTGAACTGGATTATTCGACAAATGGCATACAGATTGTGAAAAATATCCTGAATATTCTGGGTGCCAACAATGGGATCTATCTCTATTCAGATGCAGGAGGTGCCGGGACACTCGGGAATCCACCGCGCGGACTGGTAGCGAATAACTTTGTCGCGCTGGCCAGCAGCGGACGGGGGGTGAACATCAACTACACGACAAACTTCGATATTTACTACAACAGTGTTAATGTGACAGGGT
>JAWOMQ010000140.1:0-19066 GCA_033852415.1 Bacteroidota bacterium | reverse complement strand
TCCGGCATCGTGATGGTGTTCAGCGATGTGTTTACGATTCTTGGCATTTTGTATTTCATGTTCTCGATGAGTGTCTCGCTCGCCCTC
The DNA here is from genome assembly GCA_033852415.1 of Bacteroidota bacterium. Lineage (GTDB taxonomy): Bacteria > Bacteroidota > Ignavibacteria > UBA10030 > SZUA-254 > DATKPE01. The sequence continues at coordinate 18,979 of JAWOMQ010000140.1, read as the reverse complement.
ATTTCGCTCAGTGTCCTGCCTCTGTTGTTTTATGGGACTTTCCTCTTCCGGAAAAAAGCCCGCGAGGCATATCGGGAGGTGCGGATTCAGCTCGCACGGATTAATACGTTCATGCAGGAGCATATCACGGGCATGCTCGTCGACCAGATCTACAATCGCGAAGAAAAATCGTTTAAGAAGTTCTCCCTCATCAACGGTGCGCATCGTGACGCGAATATTAAATCAATATTTTATTACGCCCTCTTCTATCCCGGTGTAGATCTGATCAGCGCCCTGGCCATCGGCCTGATCGTCTGGTACGCCGGCTTTGGAGCCATACACGGCAGCATCACAGTGGGAACGGTGATGGCATTCTTCCAGTTCAATGAAATGTTCTGGCGGCCGATCCGCGATCTGTCAGAAAAGTACAATATCATGCAGACGGCAATGGCGTCGTCCGAGCGCATTTTCAAGTTGCTCGACGATGAAACGTTTGTTTCGGATCCTGCATCGCCGGTTCCCCTGACAAGTATCCGCGGTGAGATAGAATTCCGCAATGTCTGGTTCGCATACGTCAATGAAGACTGGGTTCTCAAAGATGTGTCGTTTAAGATCGGGGCCGGGGAGACCGTTGCCTTCGTGGGACACACCGGTGCCGGGAAAACGAGCATTATCAGCCTCCTCTCAAGATTTTATGAATTCCAGAAAGGACAGATTCTGATCGACGGCATCGATATCAGGAGTGTCAGCCAGGCGGATCTGCGCCGTCACATGGCGATTGTTCTTCAGGATATTTTTCTCTTTTCCGGGGATATCAAGACGAATATCAACCTTGGAAATGATGAGATCTCGCCAGACCGCATTAAGGCTGCCGCACGCGTGGTCGGAGCGCAGCGTTTCATCGAGCGCCTTCCGGAACAATACGACGAGGAAGTCAAAGAACGCGGCGCGACGCTCTCTGTCGGACAGAAGCAGCTCATCTCGTTTGCGCGGGCGCTCGCCGTTCATCCCAAAATCCTCATTCTTGATGAGGCAACATCAAGCGTCGATACCGAAACGGAAATCCTCATCCAACAGGCCATCCAAAAACTTCTCCACGGCAGAACCTCCATCGTTATCGCGCACCGGCTTTCTACAATTCAGCGGGCGAACAAAATTATCGTCATGCACAAAGGTGAAATACGCGAGATGGGAACACACCAGGAGCTCCTTCTCCACGGCGGAATCTATTTCAAGCTGTACAAACTCCAGTACAAGGGACAAGAAATCACACAGGAAAATGTCTGATCCACTCCGGATCGGTCGCCCTCTTAAGCTGCCACATCATTTCACTTTTACGTGCGAACTCGTTATCTTACCGGTGATCACCGCCGCGGCACGCGGTGGCCGATGCGATATACCATGATTTGTGTCCTTCCACTTCAAGCAGGGTGCATTATGAAACATCTCCGTATTCTTCTCACCGTATTAGTCACTGTTGCCTGTGTAGCCGCTGGCGCCAGTTCCCAGCAAAAAGATCGTGCCACAAGCCATCGGACCAAGGTCGACCTCACCATTTATAATCAAAACCTCTCGCTGATACGGGAGGAACGCACAATGAACATCTCCAAAGGACTTACGACGGTCATTATTCCCGATATCCCTGCGACTATTGACGGGACATCACTCCACTTTTCCAGTCTCACGGATCCGAAATCTGTCCGGGTCCTCGAACAGAATTATCAGTACGACCTCGTGAGCCAGGCTAAGCTTCTGGAAAAATATATCGGAAAGGAAATACAATTTGTCCGGCTTAACGAGGAATCCAGGAAGGAGTACACGGTAACCGGGAAACTTCTGGCTGCCGGTTTGCAATCACAATATCAGCCGAGGGGCATATCTTCCTCAGTAGATGGACTAGTCGCGGAAATAAATGGAAAAATTGAAATCAACCCCGCCGGCCGCCTCGTCCTCCCTTCCCTCCCTGAAGGATTGATCCTTAAACCCCAGCTCGAATGGCTTGTCGATTGCTCACACGCCGGCGAGCACGCGACAGAAATCAGCTATCTCGCTGGCCAGCTTTCCTGGAATGCAAATTATGTGTCATTGCTCGACAGCAATGACACGCATCTCGATCTCACAGGATGGGTTACCGTGACCAACAATTCCGGAACCAGTTTTGATGATGCCGGATTGAAACTCGTCGCTGGCGACGTCAATCTTGTGCAGCAGCAATTCGACAGAATGCTTCCGATGGCAAAAGGCGCCCAGTTGGCAGAAAATGCCCCGCAGTTTAAACAGACCGAGCTGTTCGAATATAAACTGTATTCACTCCAGCGGCGAACCGATATCGGGAATGACGAAACCAAACAAATCGAACTTGTGAGCGGCAGAAGTATCAACTCCCAGAAACAGTTCATCTACGATGGTCTCGCAGATCAATGGCGATATTGGTTTCAGAATCCTTCGTATAGAAACCAGGAGAGTTTCGGTCAGCAATCCAATACAAAAGTCGGTGTCTACGTGACATTCAAAAACGATGAGAAATCCGGGCTCGGAATCCCGTTGCCAAAAGGAAAAGTCCGGGTCTACAAACGCGATGAGGATGGTAAGGAACAGTTCGTGGGCGAGGACGAGATCGATCATACCCCTAAGGACGAAGAATTGCGGCTGTACCTCGGTAACGCGTTTGACCTCGTGGGTGAACGTGCTCAAACAGATTTCAAGACTTCGCCATCAGGGCGAATGGTGGAGGAAACAATCCGGATAAAAATCCGCAACCACAAAAATACCACCGTAGAAGTTCAGGTGTATGAACATCCATGGCGGTGGAGTGAATGGAAGATCACGACTTCATCGGCCGAGTATGTCAAAGTCGACCAATCGACACTTCGATTTCCCGTCAAGATTGCGAAGAACGAAGAGAAGGTCGTAAATTATACGATCCAATATTCGTGGTAACAGCGGGCTCCGCATTATTGTCGGTGGGCAAGCCGTGGATATGCGGGTCGCTTATCTTTCACCTCGCAGAAATTCCTCACACAGCTTGACATCCTCCTCGCTCCCGAGGAAAACAGGAGTGTGTTGATGAAGCGAGGTCGGCTGAACGTCAAGGAGTCGTTGCGTTCCGTTGCTTGCCATCCCTCCGGCCTGTTCGATGATAAATGCAACCGGATTACATTCATACATCAGCCGAAGTTTTCCATCCGGATTATTCCGATCTCCAGGATAAGCAAAAATTCCCCCGTATAAGAGCGTGCGGTGAGTGTCACCGACCATCGTCCCGATATACCGGTGAGAGTAGGGACGTTGGGTCGGTTTGTCATCTTCTTTCAAATAAGATATATACCGCTGCATCCTCTTATCCCAATGACAGAAGTTCCCTTCGTTCAGACTGTATATTCTCCCCTTTTTCGGAATCCTGATATTTTCGTGGGAGAGAAGAAACTCACCAACCGACGGGTCTAATGTGAACCCGTGGACCCCTTGGCCGGTTGTATAGACGAAAATCGTGCTCGAACCATAAATGATATAACCGGCCGCAACCTGTTTGAAGCCGGGTTGGAGGCAATCCTTGAGAGTCCCTTTACCGCTTCTGGAGATACGCCGGTAAACACTAAAAATCGATCCAATGGTAATATTCGCGTCGATATTGGAAGAGCCGTCGAGTGGATCGTACAACAAAACGTACTTGCCTGATGGATACATTTCAGGAATATGGAGAATATCTTCATTTTCCTCCGACGCCATGCAGCAGAGGTGCCCTCCATGATCCATCGCACGATAGATTGTTTCATCAGCGAACTCATCCAGCTTTTTCACGACATCGCCGCTCACGTTCATCCGATCGGTGCTTCCAAGGATATTGACAAGCCCCGCTTTGCTCACTTCGCGCCAGACGAGTTTTGCAGCCAGCGACAAATCGTGGAGAAGACCGGAGAAATCACCTGTCGCCTTTGCAAATAACATTTGCTGCTCGTTGATATACCGTTCGAGCGTCATGAATTTCTTGCCAGCTGTTGAGATCATAACCTTCCCAAAATGGGGAATGAAGAACTGGGATCTTTGAGAAAAAGGTAATGAAAACAGGACCGAGTTGCAAGGTCGTTCCTTGTTTTTCTGATGGATTGTGGGTATATTTGGGCGAGATCGAACACCTGATCTCAAATTCAACGATTGGAACTCCGACACAAGAAAAGAAAAAATGAAAATTGCAGTCTGCATCAGTCATTCCCCCGACACTGAAACGAAGGTCAAGATAGGAACAGACGGCAAGACCATCGACCCGGGTGGTGTGAATTTTATTCTGAACCCTTACGATGAATTTGCCATTGAAGCGGCTCTGCGTTTGAAAGAAAAGTTCGGCGGGGAGACCATCGCACTGACGCTCGGCCCCGATACATACAAGGAAACGCTGCGGAAAGCTCTTGCGATCGGGATTGAAAAGGCTGTTCTTCTCAAGGATGCCTCGGTCCGCGATTCGTTCTCGGTGGCACGTGCACTCGCTGATGAGCTGAAGAAGCTTGCCCCCGATTGCGTTTTCTTCGGGAAACAGTCGATCGATTACTACACTGAACAAGTCCCCGGCCTGGTAGCCGAATTGCTCGGATGGCCTTCAGTTTCCGTTGTGGTAAAATTAGAAGTAACCGATGGCAAGGTTGAGTGCGTGCGCGAGATTGAAGGAGGACATGAAATCGTCGCAACAAAGCTTCCCGTGGTCATAACGACACAAAAAGGGCTGAATGAACCCCGGTATCCATCACTAAAGGGCATTATGGCAGCAAAGTCGAAGCCAATTGAAGAGCGTGTACCTGCAAGCTTTGCGCCCGTCGTTGAGACACTGGGAATGAAGAAACCTCCCGCCAAGCAAGCGGGCAGAATCATCGGGACCGACGCCAGTGCCGCGAAGGAGCTTGTGCGTCTTCTCCATGAAGAAGCTAAAGTCATTTAGTCGCTCTTTTCTTGCTGCGGTCTCTAAGCAATATTGCTAACTTTACATTCGTTATTTCCCATTGAACATGAAGATTCTCGGATTCGCTGAACAACGTGAAGGAAAATTCAAGAAGTCGGCCTTCGAAGTAACGACCGCCGCGAGAAAACTTGCCGATGACATGAAAGCCGAACTGGTCGCGCTTGTCATTGGCCATGATTTGGGTAAAATCGTACCTGAGCTCGGCGCTTATGGTGCGACACGCGTTCTCGTGGCTGACGAGAGCCGTCTGCGCAATTATTCCACAACCGCATATGCACGGATCGTGGCCGAAGCCGCTCAGAAGGAGCAGGCGACGATCATAGTTTTCCCTGCAAGTCAGATGGGAAAAGATCTTGCACCTCGTGTAGGGGCAAAGCTCTCGGCGGGTATTGCATCTGATTGCACGGCATTGAATCTGACGAACGGTGAGGTCGTTGCAACCCGACCTGTCTATGCGGGAAAAGCTCTAATCGATGTAAAAGTGACTTCGCCGGTGAAGATATTCACTTTGCGTCCGAACGTATTTAACGCGGTATCCGTCAACGGTTCTGCCCCATCTGTGGAGAATATTCCCCTCCAGCTCACGGATGCGGATTTCACCACGGTGGTTACCGGCGTGAAGGTTGCCGAAGGACGACCGGACGTGACAGAGGCGAGTGTCGTTGTATCCGGAGGCCGTGGTGTAAAAGGACCGGAGAATTTTCATTTGATTGAGGAACTGGCCGATGCATTCGGCGGAGCTGTAGGCGCATCGCGCGCAGTAGTCGATGCCGGCTGGCGGCCTCATGACGAACAGGTCGGCCAGACAGGCAAAACAGTTTCTCCAACTCTCTACGTTGCGTGCGGCATTTCCGGGGCAATCCAACACCTTGCGGGTATGTCATCTTCTAAGTATATTGTAGCAATAAACAAGGATAAAGACGCGCCCATCTTTCAGATCGCTGATTACGGAATTGTCGGCGACCTTTTTGAAGTTGTGCCGGCACTGACCAAGGAGCTGAAGAACGTAGTAAGTAAATAACCTGCGTGGTGCAGAGTGTGGATAAGATTCAGGTAGATATACTCGGATTATCAACAAGCCCCGCCAGCGGCGGCGCTTACGCCCTGATACTGAAGGAAGTAAGCGGCAACCGGCGGCTTCCCATTATCATTGGCGCGTTCGAAGCTCAATCAATTGCGCTAGAGATGGAAGGCATTAAACCGCCGCGTCCCCTCACGCACGATTTGATGAAAAATCTCATCGAGAGTCTTGGCGCCGAACTTGCGGAAATTACCATCAGCGAACTTAAAGATGGAACGTTCTACGCCAAGTTGGCGTTCGACAGTCAGGAAATCGATGCGAGACCGAGCGATGCGATCGCACTCGCCGTCCGGTTCGGCGCACCGATTTTCGTTTCCGAGCGTGTAATGGAGGAAGCCTCGTTTCTCCCCGAGGAAGAGCAGGAACCGGCGGAGGGTGCTCAGCCAAAACCAAAGGAAACAAAACTCACGCGGATCGAAGCGCTTCGGGCACAGCTGAAAGATGCAGTCGAACGTGAGGATTACGAGAAGGCGGCAAAACTGAGAGACGAGCTACGCAATCTGGAACAGCGGCATTAAAGAGTTTTTTTCCTTACCAGTCGTACCATTTCCCTGACGGCGTTTTCCAAACCAACGATCATTGATCGCGCGATTATCGCGTGACCGATGCTTACCTCTTCAATATCCCTGATTTTTGCAACAGGGAGGATGTTTGTATAATTCAACCCATGGCCGGCATTCACAGCAATATCCAGGGATCTTCCGTACGCCGCCATTGAAGAGATTCGCTTCAGCTGTTTCCTGCGCGTGGGGCCTGATCGCGCGTTGGCGTATTCTCCGGTGTGAATTTCAATAAAATCAGTTCCAATCGCCGCAGCGGTTTCGATCTGCGTCGTGACGGGATCGACAAACAAGCTGACCAGAATACCTCGATCGTGGAATTGCTGGATAGCCCGCCGGAGGGATGAAGCAAATCGAACGACGTCGAGTCCCCCTTCTGTTGTCAATTCCTTTCTTTTTTCAGGTACGAGTGTGACCAGATCCGGCTTTATCCGCAAAGCGATAGAAACAATCTCAGGGGTGGCTGCCATTTCGAGATCAAGCTTGGTGGAAATTGATTTGCGCAGCCGCTCCACGTCGGCATCACGAATGTGGCGACGGTCCTCCCGCAAGTGACACACGATGCCGTCTGCACCCGCTCGCTCGACAATTCTTGCCGCAGCCACGGGGTCAGGCTCGTTTTCTCCACGCGCATTCCGCAGTGTTGCAATATGATCGATGTTGATCGATAGTCGCATGAAAAAACAGATTGCTATAATTTCTTTCTTATGATGAATTTTACCCGTTCGGGCCGGATACTGACAATTTTGATCCCTTCGACCTCGTTGAAGTGCGGCATTACCGAGGAGATCGAATCCTGGTTGATTTCGAGATACGGAATGACCGGTTGAAAATCCTGTTCCGATAACCTCGCAAGTTGATCGATTCCACCGCGTACGATCAGGTCCATCTTCGGCGGTATGAAAATGACTTCCCGGTTGGGTGGAACGCCCGAACAGGAGATCGCAATTCCGCTGAAAGTCTTCTCCGCAAAGGGCTGCACGTTCAGGCGCATCTGCACCGAATGCGTGAAGAGGTCGATCGAATGGGTGAGCGGCTGTTCCAGCGGAATTTCGACATCCAGCGGCGAGTGAACATTTTCAAATTTTCGATATTCGGTCGGCCAACCGGAAATATTTGCCAGCAATGTTCGCGATCCGCCGATCCGTATGCTCTCCGGGATAATCTGTTGAGGACCCACCTGACCGTATCCGTCACGAAATTCCAGCACAATCCTTGGCCCGACGGGGATATACTTTTCTGTGTAGTCGTCCAGCGCGAGCATGAGTGTTTCCGGCTTCACATCTAACGGCTGCAGTGCTACAGGAAGCTTTACATGCTCGAGCAGATCATGGCCGGTAATTGTAAATTCTTCAGTGCCAAGCGATGACAGGTCGATGAAGTATTTAACATCCGGTGTGAGATATAATCCGGCAAGCTGCCACCCATTTCCTCTGAAACGCACATTCACATAGGTGGGGAGAGGATACTTGAGCGCTTTTCCTTCTTCCATATTCTCCAGGACAACAGGAATTTGCTTCACAACGGTATATTCTTCACGCATGTTAATGGAAAACCAGGTGAGAACTGCAAAAACAACGGCTGCAATAATAATATGATATCGCTTTTGATCCATCACGTAAACGCTTGTGCGTAAATGATAATTAGATTTAGCCTATAAAACAAAAAACTCCATCCAGGTTGGTGGATGGAGTTCGGATACTGATTTGGCTTCACTTTCCGAATTTTACCTTTATCAATTCTTCGATCAGGTCGGTCCGGTTCGCCCGGGAAATTTGCCGCCCTGCGATGGATAATCCTTTTACACCACGTGCGTAGTGCCGCAGAGCGTGGACAGTCATTGCTTCAAGTTGCTGTCTATAGGTCTGCTCGTCGTCGCTCATTGATTCAGCCGCCGGGGCCGCTCCGGTTTTCTCTTCCGTTGCCGGGGGAGATTCCGGAGGAGCGGGTTCTCTCCTTCGCCGCGGTGGTGATGGTGCAGTTTCATCAACTTTTTGCGGATGAGCTGGCTGACGGGCTGGACCTGTTGGATAGATGAGGATTTCCGTTTCGTCATCAGGCCTCGGAATAACATGAACGGAGACAAGCTCACCCACACGCTGTGCCGCTGCAGCTCCCGCATCGACTGCCGCACGAACAGCCGCCACATCGCCGCGGAGCTTGATTGTGATGAGACCGGCTTCGGCGCGTTCTTTGCCGATAAGCTGAACATCTGCAGTTTTTACTGCAGCATCGGCGGCTTCAATCGCCCCGACGAGCCCGCGGGTCTCTATCAATCCTAAAGCGTAATCAAGCATGATGGAATTACAGCCTTCGAACACGTCGAAGGGGAGAACACAAGCTCTCCCCTTGACAGATGTAAAAAATCAGTTGAATGAAATGTTACTTTACCGGGGGACGTTTAGGGAGAATCGTCTCGACATCCATGTGAGGACGTGGGATAACATGCACAGATACCAGTTCACCGACACGCTGTGCCGCTGCTGCTCCGGCATCGGTTGCCGCTTTCACAGCGCCGACATCCCCTCGCACCATTACGGTCACATAACCACCGCCGATAACTTCTTTTCCGATGAGTGTGACTTTTGCCGCCTTCACCATCGCATCGGCGGCTTCAATCGAGCCAACCAACCCTTTGGTTTCGACCATTCCAAGCGCATCAAGTGATATATCTGACATGAAAATTTTCTCCTTTCAAAACAATGTAATCGGTCACATGCTTCAGTGATGAGGAATATAGCGAAACGGGAGCATATTGTCAATCGTTTGCCACATTTAAAGGATGATTCCCGGTTGTGTGCTCCGAAGGTCGAAATCCATCAGAAATCACCAATATTTACCGATCGATCACAGCCGCGGAACATTCAGCAAAAAGAACAGAGGTGCGGTCACAAAGTAATGGAACGGATACCACCAGGGAGTTCAAATATGTCATCACCAGCTGGTGCCATAATGAGGATTAGCAATCCATTGTACTTTGGGCTGATCTTAATAGTCATTGAGTCTGTTATGCACTCGATTTCAGGACACGGGTTCTCTATCGGGCGGCATTCCCCACAGAACACGCGGTTGTCACTCTCTTGCAGGCTGTCTTGTGGCTGAGAATCGCGCTGTTGGCGTTCACAACGGGAGATTGGTTTTCCACATGGCCTGAGATCCATATGATTTCGTTGATATTCTCCACTCCTTTCGGTATATTTTGGGAAATATCCAATGTTCTTTCCTCACCACACTCTCACGAGGTGAGTTATGCCGATGACCAAAACCGCAAAAATCTGGACGATTATCATCTCAATCCCTGTTGGTCTCATTCTCCTCCTCATGATCTGCGCAAAGATCTATTTCACCGATGAGCGGTTGAGAGCGCTCGTGATCCCAAAAGTAGAATCTGCAATGAACAGACATGTCGCGGTAAAACAAATATCACTCTCGGTCTTTCCGTCAATTGGTGTTTCCATTGATAGTCTGACGATTTCGAACGTATCTGGTATCAAGTTTGATGAGGACAGGTTCATCTCGCTTGACCATCTCTCTATCAACGTTAAAATTCTTCCACTGATCACAGGAACTATCGAAATCGGGCAGGTCACGCTGACCCATCCGACGATTTACCTTGACGTCACCAAGGAGGGGAAAAAGAACTTCTCCTCCGGAGCAGGTAAACTTGAGGCGGCTTCAGGCGGCACATCATCCGGATCCCTCGGCGCGGGATTGGTTCTCTCCGACCTTCGAATTGAAAACGGCGAACTCGAGATGGTAAATAATAAATTCGACAGCCGTATGCTCTTGGAGGGAATCAATATGAGGGCCTCCGCCGAATCAGAATCTGCCGGAAAAGTCATTGCCCTCAACGCAACCTCGGACATTGACAAAATAAGCTACGGGAGCACGAGCATGTGGTATCTGAGCGGCCAACCGCTAAAAACTTCAGCCCGGATTTCATACTCACTCGATAAGGACGCCCTGTCGCTCGACGACGTCAAAGGACAACTTCGGGATCTCCCCATCAGCGTCGGCGGTACCATCTCGAACCTTCAGCAAACGACCAACATTATGGATCTCACCATCACTTCACCCGGCGCGACAATGGAGCAATTGCTCTCCCTTATTCCGCCTGATCTTCTCAAGAAGACGAAAGGACTTTCGGCGTCAGGTGACGTAAAGTTCTCTGTGAAAATGACTGGTCCATCGAGCGAGACTCTAAACCCGGCTGTGTCGGCATCGTTCAGTGTCTCAAAAGGTAATATCCAGTACGCGTCGCTTCCCAAAGCCATCACCGACATCACCGTGGCCGGCTCATTCGACAAGCCATCCGGACCGGTTACGGCTACCGGCATCGGCGATTTCTCACTCCAGCAGTTCTCTGCCCATATCGGCTCGAACTATCTCGACGGAAAACTTCACGTTTCTCATTTTGACGACCCCATCCTCGCAGCGTCATTGAGCGGACTCCTTAATCTTGCCGACGTGAAAGACTTTTATCCTCTTGAAAGCGGTTCCGAGTACAATGGGACGGTAAAAGCGGATATTACAATTGAGGGCAAAGTTAAAAACCCACAGTCACTGACAGGAAAAGGTACAATCGATTTCCAGAATGTCACAATTCAAAATGCCGGATCGCCCAAACCGATTACAAACCTTAACGGATCCATCACCATTTCGAATCAGTCTGTCGCCTCAAAACAGCTTGCGATGAACATCGGCCAGTCGGATCTTGCAGTCTCCTTCGACCTGAAAAATTATCTCTCTCTTGTAGCTCCGAAAAATGAAAAGGTCACCAAACCGTCGGCCACGCTCAAGCTTACTTCGCATCAACTCCGGACGGCCGATCTTATGAGCGAAACTCCACCTCCGACCAAGGAAGCAAAGAAGCCACAGCCTAAAGGCGGAGCGCTGCTGCCAGACGTTGACCTTGCTGCGGACGTCTCGATCGACAAGCTCGTCACAGACAAATTTACCTTCAACAACGCCAAGGGATCAGTCGGCGTGAATAATGGGATCGTTGACCTGAAGTCGTTCACCGTGAATGCGTTCCAGGGATCGATCCAGACGAAAGGGACACTCGACTTGCGGGATGAAAAGAAGAAACCGTTCAATCTGGATCTTGCAATCAATAACGTCGAATCAAACGCGCTGCTTTCTCCTTTCACTTCATTCGGACAGTACATCTCCGGCAAGATGACCATGAACACAAAACTTCAGGGCGACCTTAACGATACGATGGGACTTAGCGCACAAACGCTCACGGGAGACGGACTCGTGAAAATGCTCGAAGGGAAATTGACGGGATTTCCTCTGACACAGAAAATTGCGGAATTCACAGGAGCAAGTCAGCTGCGGCAGGTTGATTTTAAGGACTGGACAAATGCATTTTCCGTTGCAAACGGGAGACTGGTCATGAAAGACCTCAAAGTAAACACCGGGACAACGAGCTTCTTACTGAACGGCTCCCAGGGACTCGATGGATCTCTCGATTACACCCTGAACGTAAAATTACCCCCTGAAATGTCGGGGAAGCTCAACCTGCAAGGTGTTGCCGGCGAGCTGGTCCAGTATTTCAAAGACAAAGACGGGAGGTTGAACCTCCCATTCCACGTGGGCGGAACGACCTCCAGCCCGGCGTTACAGCTTGACACTAAATCGCAGGAGGAAGCGGCGAAGAACGCCCTTAAGCAAAAGGCAAACGATGCGCTTAAGAACAAAGTGCAGGAGGGTCTGAAAAATCTCTTCAAAAAACCCTGAGCCTCATGCCGGTGCGACGGATCCCTGTCAGGCCCAAACAGTCTCTCGGTCAGAATTTTCTTGTCGACGACAATATCATCCGTAAGACGATCCATTACCTTGCCCCCTCTGTAGCTGATTGTTTCGTTGAGATCGGCCCCGGCAACGGGGCTCTTTCACGACAATTGTTGCCGCTCGTCAAATCCCTCGTTATGGTTGAGATTGATGGACGTGTTATACGCGACCTCAGAACTGAATTCAGGCAATCCAATGTTACCATTATCCATGATGACATTCTCGGTACAGATTTTACTGCCTTGCGAAGAACATTTGGACAGAAATTCAGAATTGTCGGAAATATCCCGTACCATCTCACAAGTCCGATCCTCTTTAAGGTCTTGGATCATACAGCCGACATCGTCGATTGCACTGTTATGGTGCAGCGGGAAGTTGCACGCAGGGTCGTCGCAAAACCGAAAACAAAAGAATACGGTATCATGAGTGTCCTCAGCCGTTATTGCGGTTCGGCGCGGGTATTGTTCGACGTTTCACCGGATTGCTTTTACCCTAAACCCCGCGTAATATCCTCCGTTATCCAGCTCAAACTCGATGAACGGCCCAGGTACAATGCAGACAAGGAACTATTCCGGACTGTGGTGCGTACAACGTTCGGAAAGCGGCGAAAGACACTGCGCAACAGCCTTCACTACCTCCCGTACGATGAGGAGGATATTGCTCACGTCGTTGAATCGATCACGTTTCCGCTCGATAAACGACCTGAGGATTTGGGTGTGGAGGAATTTGTTGCATTGACTCGAGAAGTGGAATCTCATTTGAGTAAGGAAGTGAAAGATAAAACCTGGCGTAGACTCGTCAGGAATTAACCAGTATAGAAAGTGCTCCCGGTAAGGCATGCCGACGCCAGTACTGAACAACGTAGTCTCACGGTTATCAACGCCGCTCAAGAAATCGGCAACAAATATCCAGGTATCGCCGCGCGTTATTGAAGCGGCGCGACAGGAAAGCCGCGAGACTCTGGAACAACTCAATACCTCCCTCCAGGGGCTTTCAGAGATGGAAGTGGAAACAAGGAGAGAGACGTATGGACTGAATGAGGTTGCCCAGGAAGTGAAGCACGGGTGGTTCTGGCGCCTGATGACGACTACCCACAATCCCCTGGTCATTCTGCTGACGGCATTGGCAATAATCTCGTTCGCGACAGGGGACGTACGCGCGGGCACTGTTATGTGCCTGATGGTGTTGCTCGGCGTCATGCTTCGGTTTATTCAGGAAAGCCGGGCAGATACGGCGGCAGCACAGCTAAAAGCGATGATCAAAGTCACCGCTACGGTTATCCGGGAAGGGCAGGCGATCGAAGTCCCGTTGAAAGAGCTTGTTCCCGGCGACATTGTCAAGCTCTCTGCGGGGGATATGATTCCCGCAGATCTCCGGGTCATAACTTCGAAAGATTTGTTCATCATTCAGGCGAGTCTTACCGGAGAATCCCTCCCAATAGAAAAATTTGATGCACGGGAGACCCGCGAGAATATTCCCCCCCTGGAGCTTTCAAACATCTGTTTTCTCGGGACAAGCGTTGAAAGCGGCACAGCCCTGGCGGTCGTGGTGGCTTCCGGCAGGCAGACGTACTTCGGCACAATGGCAGGAAGCATTGTGGGGCAACAGGTCGAAACAAACTTCGATAAAGGAATCAAGCGTTTCACCTGGCTCATGATCCGCTTTATGATGGTAATGGTTCCTCTGGTGTTTCTCATCAATGGATTCACAAAAGGAAATTGGGGAGAGGCCTTTTTCTTTGCGCTCGCTATAGCCGTCGGCCTCACCCCGGAAATGTTGCCGATGATCGTCTCCGTGAGCCTGTCCAAAGGGGCGATTTTAATGTCGCGGAAGAAGGTTATCGTCAAAAGACTGAATTCGATTCAGAACTTCGGTGCGATGGATGTGTTGTGCACTGACAAAACGGGCACCCTGACACTGGATCACGTTGTCCTTGAGCGTCACTGTGACGTTGTGCGGAAGGAAGATGATCTGGTGTTGCTGGACGCTTATCTGGTCAGCCACTTCCAGACCGGTTTGAAAAACGTTCTCGATCGTGCTATCCTGGATCATCGGGAAAAGGTATTGGAGCAGGTTGCAATCGATGATTTTAAGAAAGTGGACGAGATACCGTTTGATTTTTCGCGCCGGATGATGTCGGTGGTTGTCGAGCGGCCGGACGGTGTTCACCGGTTGCTGACAAAGGGTGCGCCGGAGGAAATTTTCCGACGCTGCACACGCTTTGAGCTGGAAGAAGAGATCCTCCCCATGGATCAGATTCTGATCCAGGATTTACGCGACGAGCACGAACGCCTGAGCGCCGACGGCTTCCGCGTCCTTGCGGTTGCATACAAGGATCTTGAGCGTCGCCCGGCGTACTCGAAGGATGACGAAAACGATTTAGTGCTCAAGGGGTATGTCGCGTTCCTCGATCCGCCCAAAGAGAGCGCCGGTCCTGCTATCGCTGCGCTTCAAAAGCACGGGGTAACTGTAAAAATTCTCACCGGCGATAACGATCTCGTAAGCAAAAAGGTGTGCCACGAGGTCGGCCTCCCGACAGAACATATGGTAATCGGAGCGGATATCGAAAGGATGTCCGACAACGAATTGATCGAAGCAGCCGAGCGGGCAACAGTTTTTGCGCGCCTATCCCCCGCGCACAAGCAGCGAATCATTGAAGTACTGCGGTCAAGAAAGCACGTCGTCGGGTTTATGGGAGACGGCATTAACGATGCGCCGGCCTTGCGTGCTGCAGATGTTGGAATTTCTGTAGATTCTGCGGTCGATATAGCGAAAGAATCCGCAGATGTCATCCTGCTCGAAAAGAGTCTGATGGTCCTGGAAGAGGGCGTCCTTGAAGGGCGTAAGGTGTTTGCCAATATCGTCAAGTACGTGCGGATGGGGGCAAGTTCAAACTTCGGCAACATGTTCAGCGTGCTCGGCGCAAGTGCATTTCTGCCGTTTGTCCCCATGCTGCCGATTCAGGTTCTTACGAATAACCTCCTGTACGATTTCTCGCAAGTCCCGATCCCCACCGACAATGTTGATCCTGAACAGATTGCAAAACCGCGCCCATGGTCAATGGACGAGATCAGGCGGTTCATTCTTTCGATCGGCCCGATCAGTTCCATTTTTGATTACACGACGTATTTCATCATGCTTTATGTTTTCAACTGCTGGGATACAAGCCGGGCATCCTTATTCCAGACCGGGTGGTTCGTGGAGTCGCTCATGACTCAGACTCTCATCATCCATATCATTCGCACCAATAAGATCCCTTTTATTCAAAGCATTCCAAGTGTACCGCTCATTCTAACATCGGCAATTATCATCGGCGTCGGAATGTGGTTACCTCACTCCGGGCTCGCATCGTCGTTGGGATTTACTGAGCTGCCGGGACTGTACTGGCCTTTGCTGTTGCTGACCCTTCTTTGCTATATCGGCCTTACCCAGGTTGTAAAAACGGTTCTGCTGAAAAAAATGTGGATATAAGATTCGACCAATGAATACGGGCTGCGGGATTTTCTCGGACTTTCCGTTTATCACGGCGATATGATCAAACGCGCGGCATGGTTGCGGGTGCTCTTTCCAGTCGATGCGCTGATCATTACCTTCCTCTCGTGCATTGGGATCTATTTGATATGCAGGAGTGGAACCATTCATGATTGGTTCTATATTGTCCTGGCGAATATCGCCGGATCGTTCCTGATCGTTTTGCTTGCTCGCGGCGCATACGCGAAAGAGCGGAAGTTTCTCAGGTTTATACACTACTGGTATCCCGTTCCAACGATCTTCTTCGTCTTCAAGGAAGCCTATGTCATCATCCAATCGCTGGGACTGAAGGATTGGGATGATATTTTGATTTCTTGCGATCGGTGGATCTTTGGCACCGACCCTACAGTCTGGCTCATGAAGTACTCAACACCACTGCTCACAGAAGTTTTGCAGCTCGCCTACGTGAGTTATTACCTGCTGATGCTGACACTGGGAATAGAATTATATATCCGGAAAGAATGCGGAAAATTTTTATTGACAACATTCACAATCACGTACGGTTTTCTAGTGTCGTACGTGGGGTACATGTTTTTTCCTGCGGTAGGGCCGCGGTTCACGCTTCACTCGTTCCACAGTCTGAACAGCGAACTGCCGGGTGTCTTTCTCACGAACGCACTTCGTGATTTCATAAATTCCGGGGAGTCAATACCGTTACACGTTGCAAACCCGATTGCCTTTGCCCAGCGCGACGCTTTTCCCAGCGGCCACACGGAGATGGCTCTGATCGTCATGTATCTTGCGCATAAGTTCAGGATCACGTCCCGCTGGTGGCTGTACACTTTTGGTACACTCCTCATCATTAGCACAGTCTACCTGCGCTATCACTATGTCACCGACCTCATCGGCGGGGCCGTGTTCATGATATTTACAATCTGGACGGCACCAAAACTCATCTCGGGCTGGAAGAGTCTTCTTGAATCCCGATCGCTTTAGGCCTCTTTTCCCCATCCTGAACGGATATTCCCCCGTTCCAATATCAGTAGCTTGTAATTATTGAAATATTTTATAGATTTACATCACAATAGTTGGTTGGGGGAAAAGAGGATCGGGAGATACGGCTTATCATGGATTTGAAAGCCCTTTTGCATAGTGCTACTTCGCAGACGCCGGATGAGAGTGACGTCCGTGAGCTTATCTTTATCTGCAAGAAAATTGCGTTGGTCTTTCTCCGGAAGAAGACCAGTGCCGGTCAACTTTGCCGTGATTTTTCACCACTACGACTTGAGGATTTGGCGCTCGACTGCATTGCAGACCTTTTCAGCAGAGATGAACACGGAAGCCTCATCCAGATTAGATTGTACTTTGAAGGACTGCCGATTGAAAATTCTTCCGAAGAGGAGTTGCTTTCACATCTCCGCCGTCTTGTCTTTGCCCGTACGAATCAGAGCATCTTTCGCATTTACCACGAGGCTGACCCTTCTCTCAGTAAGATCCTCCGAAATCTGAAGATCGCAATTCAGTCATTGCAGAACTTCATCGTTATTGAACGTTTCGGGAACCACTGCATTACACCAGCCCTCTGCGAATCTCTGGAACACCTGCCGCAATTCGACCGGGATGAACTTGAACAGCTTCTCCGTGATCGTCTTTCCTGCAACGATTCCATCCCCTCGATGCTCGCGAAGGTCTCAGTTTTTCTCAGGGAACAAACCAACCACAGCCGCGTTGTCCCATGCATCCTCATCGCCCAAATCATTCGGGCCATTTATGAGACGCCGCTCCTCGAGGCAGGCAAACATTTCGCACCTGCCGAAATCCCGGGAGTGGATGATGCCAGAAATATTCTTCTCAGGGTCTGCACAATAATCAAGAAAGAAAATCTACCCCATTATGTCGGGGGGAAGAAGGTTCTGCCTACTGTTTTCGAAACTTATTTTGCCGTCATACTCGAAAATCTTCTCCAGCGTTTTGTCATGCATAACGGAGACGATTTCTCATTTTTCGATCGACTCAGGAGCAGGATACCTGATCTAACAAAAGAAGAGTATCGCGTGACTCATAAATCTAAACTTGAATACCTGGCTCGGCTCACCTATGACCGGGCAATAACGGAACTCAGAAAGGATTTATAACAGCATATCCGCGTCACTGCTGACTATATACGCCGGGTTATTAAGCACAGCGTCCGTTTTGTAACGAATATATAATAGTATGATCCATCACGATGAACGTATACTCGAGCTCTTTGTCCTGGATGCATTGGAAATTCAGGACCAAAAGGAACAAATCAGGGCTCATCTCAGAAATTGTTGGGGCTGTAAAAACATCGTCGACGAGATCACAGAGTTCCACGCAACTCTGGAAATTGAATTGCGGGAACAACCGCGCGCTGACCTATCCGCACAAACTGCCCTGATCCAATCGCGGCATAGCATCGAACCCCGTTCAGATTTTCCGCCGATGTCAACGCCGTATCCGGAAGGGAAAATTGCACAACGTTTGTGGTACTTCGTCCGCCGCTATCCCAGGACGACAGCCGCGACTGCGCTCAGTTTCGCAGGCATTATCGGGTTCTTGCTGAGCTTCTCAATCTGGAAATTCAATGGGAAGGGGCTTATAACCGACACGAACCCAATGCATTCGATGTACAATATCGAAAACAACACTCTCGAAGTGCTCAACAAAGACGACCAGCTTCTCTGGCAGGCCAAAATACCCGATGCAAATGGTGCTGCAGTGGCTGAGAACATCACAAAAACGCATACCACAATTATCTGTGACCTCAACAGTGACGGCAGAAATGAGATCCTGACCACGGTCCCGTTTGTCAGCTTCCACGACGTGAACGGCAATCACTTGAGGATATTTGATGGCGACCGGAAACTCCTGAAAGACTTTCAGCCCAAGGAGATCGTGAGATATAAAAACAGGACCGATGAATACAGCCGGTATATCAGTCTCTACTCTCTTCTTGATAGAGAAACCCCAAATGGGAAAAAAGAAATTTTCGTTCTTGGGAACAGCGTCGGCAGGTCACCCTGTGTCCTCTTCAGAATGAATGAGGAAGGAAATACAATCGGCGAGTACTGGCATTTTGGACAGTTCGGCGCGTTGTACTATGGTGACACAACCAGTCAG
>JAWOMQ010000171.1:0-9257 GCA_033852415.1 Bacteroidota bacterium | reverse complement strand
TAGCATGAGATCCGTAGTGAATTTCCCTTCCGGCAGAGTCGACGCATAATATCCCAACCAGAGAATGGCAACCAGCATGAGCAAACTTCCGAACATCGTGTACAAGAAGAACTTTAAAGCAGCGTAGATTTTATTTGCCCCTCCCCAGACCCCGATAATGAAATACATAGGTATGAGCATGGCTTCCCAGAACACGTAGAACAAGAACAGGTCCAGAGAACAAAAGACTCCCAACATGCCAGTTTCAAGGAGAAGGATCATGATCACAAATTCCTTCACCCGGGATGTGATAGAATTCCATGAAGAGAGAAATGCGACCGGGGTCAGCAGAGTGGTCAGCAAAATAAGCAGCAGCGACAAGCCGTCAATACCGACATGATATGACACGCCAAAACCCGGGATCCATGGCTGCTGTTCAACATATTGCATCCCCATTGCGGACGAGTTGAACCCAAAATAGAGGAAGAGCGAAGCGATAAATGTGACGGAACAGAAGATCATTCCTATCCATTTGATCCACCGGGTCCGCTCCTTGTTCAGGGGCACCAGTATCAATCCTCCAAGGAGGGGTAAAAATATCACCAGTGAAAGAAGCCTCATAGCTCTCTTTAAGTTTACTTAAAAATAAACACACCAAGGACGACAATGATCCCGATGACAAACGCCAGCGCGTATCCCTGTGCAATTCCACTCTGAATGCGCCTGACCTTGCTGCTCACAAATTCTATTAGTCTTGCACATCCATTAACAAATCCATCGATCATCAGAATATCAAAACCCTTCCAGAGAAGTTTCTCGGACGCCCGAACGGTAGGTTCCACCACCGCATAATCATACGCTTCATCGACATAGTACTTATTCCAGAGCATTTTGTAGATCCATCCGCCTGGTTTGGCCAGAACGTGTTCTTTCTTCAGGAAATACGATCGGGCAAAAATTATTCCAAGAACTCCGATGATAACGGACAGTATCATCAGTAAGTACTCCATTGTCACACTCGTTTCCTGGACGAGTGCAAGATGAGTTCTGGCGCGGTCGAAGACCGGATCGAGCCATTGACCGAGCGGGTTATTTCCGCCAAGCGCGGAGGGAATTCCCACAAATCCACCGACCACTGAAAGTACTGCGAGGATCATCAATGGGATGGTCATAACAGGGGGGGATTCATGAGGGTGTTTGTCGTGGCTCCATCGGGGCGAACCTTCAAATGTCAGTGTGACAAGACGAAACATATAGAACGCCGTCAGACCAGCAGTGAGCCAGCCGACCAGCCAAAGCACAAGTGAGCCCTGGGAGAAGGTTCTGTATAGAATTTCATCCTTGCTGAAAAATCCGGAAAGCGGAGGAATTCCCGAAATCGCCAGCGCAGCGATGAGGAATGTCCTATAGGTTGTCGGCATTGAAGTTTTCAGTCCGCCCATCGCCGTGATATCTTGTTCCTCATGCATAGCGTGGATAACCGAACCGGCACCCAGGAAAAGGAGCGCCTTAAAGAAGGCGTGGGTCATAACATGGAAAATGCCAGAAGAGAATCCGCCCACGCCGAGTCCGAGAAACATATACCCGAGCTGACTTATCGTGGAGTACGCAAGGACCTTCTTGAAGTCATTTTGAACCAGGCCCATCGTTGCAGCAAAAAGGGCCGTCGCAAGTCCGATAATAGCAACAATCTCCATCGTAAGGGGGGCAAGCGCATAGAGCAATGAGCAACGGGCGATCATATAGACACCCGCCGTGACCATGGTTGCAGCATGGATGAGGGCACTCACCGGGGTAGGGCCAGCCATAGCATCCGGCAACCAGACGAAAAGAGGAATCTGAGCAGATTTTCCTGTAGCGCCTAAAAACAAGAGCAAAGTAATCCAGAACATCGATCTGTCGCCCGGCTGGATGATTGCTGCAGATTTCGAGAACACTTCACTAAAATTCAGACTCCCGAAATGATTAAATATCATCAACATCGCAATCAGGAAACCAAAGTCACCAATGCGATTAACGATGAATGCCTTCTTCGCAGCGTCCGAAGTCGTCGCCGAACCCGGTTTGTATCCACCCGTGTCGAACTTCCGGTCGTGCCAAAACCCAATCAAGATGTACGAGCAAAATCCAACTCCCTCCCAACCAAGAAACATCAGGAGGAAATTATCCGCAAGGACCAGGTTGAGCATCATGAAGATGAAAAGATTCAGGTAGGCAAAAAACCTCCAAAAGGCAGGGTCACCGCGCATGTAGCCGATTGAGTAGACATGGATTAAAAACCCGACCCCTGTCACTATGAGAGTCATGATAATCGAAAGCTGATCAATCTGGTAAGCAGCGTCGACCGATAATGAACCCGCTGTTATCCAGTTAAAGATCGTTACCACATACGATCGTTCATCGACGGGTGCACGGAGCAAACCGGCAAAGAGAAGGCACGCCACGAGGAACGAGGCCCCGACAGCACCCGCGCCAAGAGCGCCGCTGATCTTTTCGGAATCCAATTTCTTACCAAAGATCCCATTAATGAGAAAACCAAGCAATGGAAACAAGGTAAGATAGACAACAAGTGCCGACATGGAATTCAATTCATCACCATTATCGCAACGAGATCACCATTTCATAATATTGATCTCGTCGATATTCACGGTTTGTTTATTCCTGAACAGAGCGACGATAATTGCCAGACCAACAGCAGCTTCTGCAGCAGCAACCGCCATGACAAAAAATACAAGTACTTGTCCATTGGTGTTGCTCAAGAAAGCAGAAAACGCCACAAGGGCAAGGTTTGCCGAATTAAGCATAAGTTCGATACACATGAACACAATAATAGCGTTCCGACGTGTCAGCACTCCAACCACACCGATCGAAAAGAGAATCGCACTCAAGAGGAGGTAGTACTGTAAAGGTATCTGATTCATAAAGCTTTCCTCTTCGCCAGAACAATAACTCCTACCATTGCTGCAATGAGCAGCAGGGATGTTATCTCAAAAGGAAAGAAGTAATTGCTATACAGGGACCTGCCGATGAATTCCACCGTTCCCATTGCAGTGGCCTGGTCGCTCAGCTGGGACTGTCCATTTCCCCACACCAGACCGAGCCCCACAATCAGCTCGACGAACACGACAATGGCCGCAGCAATTCCCGCCCACTTGCGAAAACTCTTCTTCTCCGTCAACAAACTCTCATCACCAAGATTTAACAACATGATGACAAAGAGGAAAAGGACCATGATGGCGCCCGCATAAACAAGAATCTGAATTATTGCGATAAACTGAGCGTGAAGGAACAGGTAGAGCATTGAGAGGCAAAAGAAATTAATAATAAGAAATAATACAGATTTAACCGGATTGCGGCGGGTAATCATCATGAGGGCTGAACCAACGGCTGATGCCGCTATCAGGAAAAAGAGTATTACCTCAAGAGTCATGCGTGGGTGGCGGAATTTTGTTCCATGAATATACTAAATTTCTCAACGTTTTTCAACGAATGGGGTGGAGAGTAGTATCATTACCCTGTGCACATCCTTAGACACTACGCAGACCGAATGAGTGCGATCATCTCCCTCAGACCCGGGCGCTTGCCATATGACAGAATGGTCGTCCGGAAAATCTTCCCCGCAATCCACATCATTCCGATTACACTCGCGGCGATCAGCAACAGGGTTATGATAATCTCCGGAACCGATGGGAGTTGGTTGGGAATACGCATAATCATGAACGAAGGCGAAAACAAGGGAATATATGAGAGGACCCGTACGAGAGTCGAATTGGGGCTCTGGGCGACCGAAAACGCGAGAGCGATCGGCACAATCAGGATCATCACGAGATAACTGGTGATTTGCTGGGCTTCCTGCTCGGTGGAAACCGGGGAACCGATAGCGATGAATATTGCTGCATAGAGGAGATATCCGAGAATGATGTAGAGCAAAATCAGGAGCATCAGAGGCAGTGACAATAGTGCGATCGAAAGCTTTACGGTAATCACAAAACCTATCAGAACCCAGAAGAGCAGCTGTGTGATACCCAGCCCGCTGAGGCCGATGATCTTTCCGCCCATAAGGTCATTTGCCGAACAGGAGGAAAGGAGGATCTCTACCACGCGGTTCGATTTTTCCTCCAGCATACTTCGAACGAGCAGCTGTCCGGAGGTCATAATAAGGATGAACATCATCATCATAAAGATATAGGCAGTAAAGAACACCTGACTGAACCCTGATTCCTGCTCGCCGGACTTGCTGAGTTTGATTGTTTTCAGATCCACCGTACCGGACAAATCTTTTGCCAAATGAGGATCGAGCCCACGGGCGATGAGACGCTGCGATAGGAGGAAATCCTGGAGCACGGACCGCAGGTTTTCCATTAGCTTCACATTCCCTACGTTCGGTGATCGATATTCAAAACTGGAATCCCCCATGAAATTCTTCCCAATAATAAGATAACCCTCAATCATCTCCGCAAGAGCGAGCGAGTCTGCTTCGTGCCTGGCGACAGTTTGAGCGTTCTTCGACGTATCGATAGTGAAAGAGCGCAGAAGGTAATTCGGCGCCCCGGTGGGAAGCTTAAATCGCTCTTCAAGGAGTTTGGAAAGCGGGCTCACAACCTGTCCAGAAAGGTCAATAATCCCAATTGTTTTGCTCTCGGTGTCTGCCTGCGATGCCAGGAGTGCAGGGATAACGCTTACGGCCACCATGATTATGGGCGTGAGGAAGAGTGAAAAGAGGAACGCCTTCGACTTGATTTTTTCCATGTACTCCCAGCGTGCGACGGCAAAAAGTTTCTTCATGCTGCCAATTAATCTCTCCCTTCCTGTGGATGCCGGGCACCGACAAGGTCGAGAAATATCGCATTAAGCGACGGTTGGGCCAGCTCAAACTTTTTCAGCTCGAAAATGTCAGACCGCCCGGCGATCTCATTCAGCACCATCGACGATGAGCTTCCATCGGTCAGGACGAGTTCAGCATAATTCTCGTAAAGGTAAACCGATCGGATCCCTGGGAGCTCTTTCAGGAATTCGCCGTTGCCAACAAAACCCAGCTGCATCGACTCCTTCCCATATTTCCTTCGTACCGCAGCAAGATCGCCATCGAGAATGACCCGCCCGCGGTCGATAAGACAGATCGTGTCACAGAGCTTTTCAGCCTGATCCATTTGATGAGTGGAAAAAATAATCGCTCGTCCATTCCTCTTCATTTCCATCAGGATGTCGTTCAGGACAATCTGATTGATCGGGTCGAGACCTGAGAACGGCTCGTCCAGAATAATCAGGTCGGGCTCATGGATTACTGCGTTGATGAACTGGACCTTCTGCTGGTTTCCTTTGGAAAGTTCCTCAACCTTGCGGTTATAATATTCAAGCAGATCAAACCGACGCAGTAAGTCGTAGGCCCGCCTTCTCCCCTCCTGGACCGCAACCCCGCGGAGACTTGCAAAATAGAGAATGGAGTTGATTGTGGTGCTCTTCCGGTACAGCCCCCGTTCCTCAGGGAGATACCCGATGCGGTTCCTGACTGCATCGCTGAACTCCTTCCCGTCGAACATGATCGAACCTGAATCGGGCTGGATAATATTCAAAATTGTCCTGATCGTCGTTGTCTTGCCAGCACCATTAGGGCCGAGAAGACCGAGGATTTCTCCCCGCTTGACGCTCAATGAAACACCATCGACTGCAAGAGTCGTCGAAAATTGCTTCCTTATATTTGAAACGGCGAGCAGGAGTTCCTCAGGGGGTCAAACGATAAATCATCCGCGGGAATGGTATTGTCTCACGCACATGCTCGAGGCCACAAATCCAGGCAACGGTTCGCTCGACGCCGAGTCCGAACCCGGAATGAGGGACAGAACCATACCGGCGTAAATCGAGGTACCATTCGAACGCAGACCGGGGAAGGTTATTTTCATCAAGCCTGCGAAGAAGAGCCTCGTAATCGTCCTCGCGTTGACTTCCGCCGATGATCTCGCCATACCCCTCTGGCGCCAAAACATCCATGGCAAGGGCGAGATCAGGGTTCTGCGGATCACGTTTCATGTAGAACGCCTTAATTTTTGACGGATATCTATGGACGATGACCGGACGATCGAATTGTTCAGAGATCACAGTTTCATCCGTCCCGCCAAAATCATTTCCCCACTCAAAAGCAACGCCCTTTTTCCGAAGAATCTCCACGGCCTCGTCGTATGACACTCGCGGCAATGGTTTCTTGACATTCTCAAGAAATTTTGTGTTTCGCTCAAGAGTTTCCAGCTCCTTCCGGCGATTCTTCAAGACGGAACCGACAATATGTTCGAGAAACTCCTCGGCAAGCTCCATATTATCGTCGAGGTCATTAAACGCAACCTCGGGTTCCACCATCCAAAACTCAGTAAGATGCCTCCGGGTTTTTGATTTCTCAGCGCGAAAGGTCGGTCCAAAGACATAAATCTTGCCGAGCGCCATCGCCCCCGCTTCGCCGTAGAGCTGCCCGGATTGGGTCAGATAGGCTTTTCCAAGATCAAAGTAATCGGTTTCGAACAGTGTTGAAGTCCCTTCGCACGCCGCCGGGGTAAAGATGGGGGCATCCATCAGAATAAACCCGCGGGAATCAAAGAACTCCCTGATCGCTGAAATAATCTGGTGACGAATCCGCAGGATGGCGTGTTGCTTCAGTGAACGGAGCCAGAGGTGACGATGATCCATAAGAAATTCGACACCATGCTCCTTTGGTGTGATGGGATACTCGTTCGCGATCTGATAGATCGTGAGATCCGAACACTCCATTTCGTAACCGCCCGGAGCGCGGGCGTCCTTTTTTATCTTCCCGCTCACACTGAGTGAGCTTTCCTGTGTGAGCGAATCGAACAAATCGAATATCACATCAGGAATCACCCCCTTGACCATCACACACTGTAATAATCCTGTTCCATCACGCACAACGAGAAAACGTATTTTGCCGCTCGATCGTTTATGATAGAGCCACCCGCGGATCGTGACAGATTCTCCGACATGGTCTGCGAGATTTTCAATATAAACACGAGGCATAGAACCCTGTGATTGTTTTGGCTTGGATAAAAAATATAAGAAAGTTCGGGCTTATCTCCAACGAGGGGCCGGGGAAACAACCCGCAACCTATTCCCCACGATCCAGCGCTGAACGAATTCTCGTGAGTTCATTGAGCGTCAGGTTGACATCCTCGTCGAGAAAATGTCTCGACAACCTTCTTGCCCTCCGCACGAGCTGTGGGTCGAGCTCCGCAAAGATCAGATCCTCTTCAAAGAGCCTGGCTTTGGCTACCACTTCTCCATCAGGTGAGACTATTTCCGATCCGCCCCAGAAATTAATGCCGTCCTCGAATCCGACCCGGTTACAGAACACGATATAGACACTTAAAAGCCGCGCAAGCGCCCGATGCTGCTCCGAGTTAATTCTCGCAATGTTTACTTCCTCTTGTTTGCCCGCCAATCGGGTGGGGCTGGCTGAGAGGCAAATGATGACTTCTGCACCGTCAAGTGCGAGGAGATATGGGAGGGAAATATGCCAGAGATCTTCGCAAATGAGCACCCCTATCCTCCCGATGCATGTATCGCTGGCGCGCACTGTCGTCCCGCGACTGAAATATCGTGACTCTTCGAACATGCCGTATGTCGGGGGGTAGATCTTCCGGTGGATCGACCGCCCGGATCCCTTTTCAAAAAGGAACGCAGCATTATAGAGAGCATACGCGGATGATTCTTCCACCCCACCGCAAAGAATGGCAGATTCACGGCTGGCCTTGATCAGGGGGGCGAATGCAGCATCATCGTCAGGCCGCCGGGCAACATTCCAGTTGAGGTCTTTGATCGAATACCCTGAAAGGCTCAATTCGGGGAAAACCACCAGGTCGGCGCCCCCCACCTGTGCACGCCCGATGATCTCAGAATGATGTTTTACGTTTTTGCCAAGATCACCAATAGAGGAATCGACCTGGGCGAGGGCAACGGTACACTTTTTCATCCTAAGGTTACAATGTTGGAAAACTTCCGGCAGATCGCAGGGGATGGGACAGAATAAGGTTCAGCCGACCGAACGATACCTTCGGTCAGGATAAATCTAACATTTTGATATCCTTGATGTACTTGACCGTCTTATCCACCTTCAACGATTTTAGCTTTTCAAGCTTTGTGATGATTCGGGAGACATTATCCGTGATGATCTTAAAATAATTCTTCTGAGAGTCTGCGATTGCGTGGGTCTTGAATTCATCAACGATCGTCCTCATTTCCTGCAAGGGGGATTCAAAATTGTGGATAACACCTGCAAGGGTTTTATGGATTGCATTCAGCCGTTGCTGACTCACCTCGAGGGCAATCTTTTGTTTCTGCAAACGATGTTTCTCCACCACATTGAGAACTGTCTTCGGTAAGACAGGCGACGAAATTTCTTCTTTTACAAGATAATCATCGATGCCGAGTTTCATCACGTCAAGTGCAAGATCAAAGTCCTTATTGACCGTGAGAAAAACAATAGGAAGCTCAATTTTCCTTTCTTTGATTTCCCTTGTAATCTCCATGCCGTTCCTGCCCGGCAGGAAATAGTCCATGAGCACAATATCGAAGCGGGAATACTGCTTGAGCTCCCGCATCGCATCGGCGTAGTTTTCGCTCCACGTAACTTCAAAGAGATCGTTCTGGAATCGCTGCAAGTACACCTGAACCAATTTGGCGAAATCCTTATTATCTTCAATGAGGAGAATATGAATCATTGATAATTCCATAGCGGTCTTACGATTGGGGCGACATAGGTATTGTGAGATAGAATGTTGAGCCCTCACCCGGTTTCGACTCAACCCAGATCCTCCCTCGATGCATTTCGACAATTTTCTTCACGATCGCCAGGCCCGCTCCCGCGCCTTCATATTCTTCCCGGCGGTGAAGCCGTTGGAAAATGACAAATATCTTATCGTGGAATTCCTTATCGATCCCAATCCCATTATCTTTAACCCAAAGAAGATAATAATTATTTTCGGCATTTTGAAATCCGATTTCAATGACCGGCGTTGGCTTGTCATTGAACTTGATCGCGTTTCCGATGAGATTCCGGAAAACCACCTTCAGTTGAGTCTCATTGCCCCACACGTTCGGGAGGTTGTCCGGAATCACAAGCCTGATCCCGCGCTGCTGAATCGTATACTTCATGTCACTAAGGAGCTCCTGAATAATTGCCCCCAGAGAGACAGAGAAGAACGACTCTGATGGCCTGCTTACCCGTGAAAGCATCAGCAAATCGTCGATCAATCCCTTCATCCTGGTTGCGGCTCCGACGA
>JAWOMQ010000184.1:0-26297 GCA_033852415.1 Bacteroidota bacterium | reverse complement strand
GGTTCCCGCCGAAGGTCGTGCCGTGGGTGCCCGGATCAAGAACATCGGCCACTTTCTCACTTCCAAGTATTGCCCCGAGGGGAAGTCCTCCGCCAATTGGTTTTGCGATTACAACAATATCCGGCGCCATCATGAAATGCTGATAACCGAACAGCATCCCGGTGCGCCCGATCCCTGACTGAATTTCATCAGCGATCAGGAGGAAACCATGTTTCTTCTGGAGCTCGCCGAGCGTATGTGCAAATTCTTTGGTTACGGGAACAACACCCCCTTCGCCCTGGATGCTTTCCACTATCACGGCGGCTGTTCGGGATGAGACAGATTCCTCAAGCCGGCTCGTGTTGTTGAATTCGCAAACCCGGCAATCCGGGAGAAACGGACCGAATCCCTCGAGATATTTCGGCCGATCCATGAGCGAGAGCGCTCCCATTGTCCGCCCATGGAATGCATTTGAAAATGAGACGATCTCGCTTCTTCCATCCCTGGCGCCCCATCGGCGTGCGAGTTTAAGAGCCCCCTCGATTGCTTCCGTGCCGCTGTTCGTAAAGAATACTCGCTTAAACCCCGAGTAGGTTCTGAGCATTTCGGCTAAGTGAATCTGAGGTTCCTGGATGAAATAATTTGAGAGGTGAATGTATTTCCCGCTCTGCGTCCGAATGGCCTCAAGGACACGCGGGTGTCCGTACCCGAGGGCATTGACCGCCAACCCGGCGAACATATCGAGAAATCGTTTTCCGTCGCGGGCGAAAAGGTAAACCCCTTCTCCATGCTCAATTTCAATCGGAAGGCGTTTATAGGTATGGAAGAGGGAACGGGATTCGCGTTCATAGATATTCATACGAGGTGCCCGGATGTGAAATTAATAAAATACTTCTTGCATAAATATACACAATGTTGTATATTTATGCAACCGAAAAATGACACATCGTTCTTGATGATTTCTGCGGCGATCGTTGGGGCATCCGGATATTCCGGTGCCGAGCTTCTGCGTCTTCTCTCCCTGCATAACGATGTCCGGATCCACGCTGTTGCGGCTCATCAGTGGATTGGCAAGCGCGTTGACGAACTCTACCCGGTCTTTTCGGGCAATGTCGATCTGACGTTCGGTGACATAAACGACGAGAGTTTCATGGATGCTGACGTTGTGTTCCTCGCGCTCCCCTCCGGCACCGCGATGTCGATTGTCCCGGGTCTTCTCAAGGGACGTGCGCGAGTCGTCGATCTCGGCGGCGATTTCCGTTTGAAATCCCCCCAACTGTACGAACAGTATTACGGGCATTCGCATACCGCCATACCGGTGCTCGCAGATGCTGTGTACGGTCTTCCGGAATTGAATGGACCCGCTATCCGCGATGCACGCCTTGTTGCCAATCCCGGTTGTTATCCGACAAGCGCACTGCTTCCTCTTCTCCCTGTCATCAAGGGCGGAATTATCGCACCCGGCGGCATAACCATAAACTCGCTCTCAGGTGTGTCGGGCGCCGGACGCTCTTCTTCGGCTGATATGAGTTTTGCCGAGATCAATGAAAATATCCGGGCGTACAAGATCGGACGGCATCAACACATCCCGGAAATCCAGGCAGTCCTTGAAAGTGTGATCGGAGAGCCGGTTCAGGTTTCTTTTGTTCCCCATCTTGTTCCCATCACACGAGGTATTTATACGACTATTCACGCGAACCTGAGCGGATCGTACACCGACGCCGAAATCTTCGATTGCTATAAATCGTTCTATCGCGATGCGGCATTTGTCAGAATACGCACCCAGATCCCACAATTGAAGGATGTCCTTTATACAAATTATTGCGATATCTTCTGCTCCATCGAACGAAGAACAAATCAACTTATCATGGTATCTGTTATCGACAATCTCGTGAAAGGCGCTGCAGGTCAGGCGATTCAGAATATGAATATCATGTCTGGTTATCCCGAAGCATCGGGTTTGAAGGGAAAGGAGAATCATCAACAATGACCGAGGTCAAAGGAGGAATTACCACCCCGAAAGGATTTTACGCCGCAGGTGTGCATTGTGGCGTGAAGCGGGTAAAGAAAGACCTGGCTCTTGTTTTCTCGGAAACGGCGGCGCGAGGTGCCGGCATTTTCACGACAAATAAGGTTCCGGCTGCTCCCGTTACAATTGACAAACTGCAACTTGAGCGATCGTCCACATTTCGGGCGATCCTTGTCAACAGCGGGAATGCCAATGCCTGTACGGGAGAACGGGGCTTCAACGATGCCTTTGAGATGGTGCACATGACCGCCGAAGGACTCGGCATCAGCGATCGCGAAGTTCTCGTCTCCTCGACCGGCGTGATAGGACAATACCTTCCAATGGATAAAATCTCAGCAGGGATTCGCGAAACTGTTGCTATGCTCGATCGCGACGGCCACCCGGCCGCTGCTGAGGCGATCATGACAACCGATAAATTCCCTAAAGAGATTGCGATTACCATTGATCTTGACGGCGTTGAGGTTTCGATCGGAGGTATGGCAAAAGGTTCCGGAATGATTGCGCCGAATATGGCGACTATGCTCGCATTTATCACCACCGACGCAAATATATCGTCGGAGCTGCTTCAATCTACGCTGAAACTGGCGGCCGATCGGTCATTCAATCGCATTTCGGTGGACGGTGACACAAGCACAAATGATATGGTGCTTACCCTTGCAAATGGGCTCGCCGGAAATCCGAAGTTGGTTGACCCAAATGACAGCGCCTATCAGCAGTTTTATGAAGCGTTCGAGCATGTTCTGAAACGATTGTCAAAAATGATCGTCATGGACGGAGAAGGCGCGACCAAATTTATAGAAATTTGCGTAAGCGATGCCACATCCGAGGAAGCGGCGGTTCAGGCCGCGAAAGCGATAGCGAACTCAAACCTGGTAAAGACCGCAATCCACGGGGAGGATGCAAACTGGGGAAGAATTATAGCGGCTGTCGGGTACTCAGGTATTGATTTCAATCCCGACCTTGTGGAAATATTTTTTGACAACGTCCTGATCTTGGGCAAATGTTATAAAATCGATTTCTCGGAAGAGGAAGCGTTGCGAGTTCTGAAACAACGAGAGATCAGAATAACGGTGAACCTTAATCAGGGAAAGGCAGCCGCCTCATTCTGGACGTGCGATCTGTCGAAAGATTACGTAGCAATTAATGCAAACTACAGGACCTGATTTTAGTTTGTTCAGGTGAAAACAACATGCAGATATCTGAATCCCGTACAGATCGCGAGGGAGACATTTTAGTGTGCCGGAAGACTCGCTGCAATGACTCTTATCTGAACGATTCGACGCAGACGTGTCTGATTAAATCAATGCAGCGAACATTGTGTATGTTCGCATATGTTGAATAGGATTATCGGAGCCATGCCCTCGATTTCAGAAAAGACAGAAATTCTCATTGAAGCATTGCCGTACATTCGCAGGTATGGCGGGAAAACCTTTGTGGTGAAATACGGCGGTGCCGCCATGGTGGATACCGAACTGGAACATGCCTTTTCACAGGATGTGACGCTTCTGAAAAAAGTCGGTATCAATATCGTCATCGTGCATGGGGGAGGGAAGGAAATCACCGACATCGCCTCCCGCCTCGGGATACAATCCCGCTTCATTGACGGCCAGCGCTATACAGATGCTGCAATGATGGAAGTTGTTCAGATGGTTCTTGCCGGAAAGACGAATAAGGATATTGTCTCGCGTATCAATCAGCACGACGGGGATGCGGTCGGGATCTGCGGGATCGATGCAAAACTGCTGACGGCACGGAAACTTTCCGACGATGCGCCGGATCTGGGAATGGTGGGTGATATTGTGTCGGTGAACACCGCGTATCTTACGGGACTGCTGCAACAGAATATCCTGCCCGTTATCGCTCCCATTGGTGTCAGTGAGTCCGGACAGACGCTGAATATCAATGCTGATGTCGCGGCATCGCAGATTGCCGCGGCCCTGCAGGCGGAGAAATTGTTTTACCTGAGCGATGTGGAAGGGGTGTTGGTTGGCGGCCGGCTTATTCACAGTATCGAGCAGAATGAAGCGCACCGGCTGATACAGGAACGGGTGATTACGAACGGCATGATTCCTAAAATTCAATCGGCATTCCGGGCGCTCGATGCCGGCGTTGGAAAGGTTCACATGATTGACGGAAGAGTGAAACATTCTCTCCTCCTTGAAATCTTTACGGACGCGGGGGTCGGAACCGAGCTTCTTCACTCGCCGGCGCTTAATGCAAGCTCTGTGGAACGCCGGGGCATATCGTAACGATCGCAGTTCAGCGTTTGGAGGATAACGACCATGGACAAACACGCACGTCAGTTTGCAATTAAAGAAGTCATTGCATCCTCAGAAGTAAGCAGCCAGGACGATTTACGGCATGCTTTACGGAAGAGAGGATTCAATGTTACTCAGTCCACACTCTCACGAGACATGCGGGAACTCGGAGTAAGCTGGGTGACGGCCGGAGAGAAGGGAAGATATGTTTTTCAGCCTCTCGCGTCCGAAGCGGATATCCTGCGTCCATTTGTGGGTACGCAGGTACTCTCGATCGAGGCCAACCAGTCGGTGATCGTCATCCGTACGCTGCCTGCCTGCGCCAATGTCGTGGGTGAATTCATCGACGCAGAACGCCATCAGGATATTATCGGTACAATAGCGGGAGACAATGCACTTCTTGTTATTCCCCGATCGGAGAAGAAAACCAAACATGTGGTGGAATTCCTGAAAACTAAACTCAACCAAGGACGACAATGAACAAACCGAAAATCGTGGTGGCGTATTCTGGAGGGCTGGATACCTCTGTAATGGTAAAATGGCTGATGGAAAAGTATGACGCGGAGATCATCACCGCGACAGGTAATCTTGGGCAGAAGAAGGAGCTGGTTGGAGTTGAAGAAAAAGCGATTAAGACCGGAGTTTCCAGAGTCTATATTGAAGACCTGACCGATGAATTTATCAACGGATATATATTCCCGGCGCTGCGGGCCGGAGCCCTGTACGAAGGGGTGTATCCGATGGCGACATCGCTTGGCCGCCCCCTGCTGGCGAAAATGCTTGCTGATGTCGCGCGAAAAGAAGGAGCCACGATGGTCGCCCACGGCTGTACAGGAAAGGGAAATGACCAGGTCCGGTTCGAGGTGTCAATAGCAGCATTGGCACCCGATCTAAAGGTTCTCGCTCCGCTTCGTGAATGGGAATTCAAATCCAGAGACGAAGAGATTGCTTACGCCCAAAAGCACGGAATTCCCGTCAAGGCGACGGCGGCAAGCCCCTACTCGATTGATGAGAACATTTGGGGAACCAGCATTGAGTGCGGCATTCTGGAAGACCCGATGGCCGAACCCCCGGAAGATGCCTATCAGCGCACAAGTTCGCCCCGGTATGCGCCGGACGACCCGGAATATTGTCGTATTGAATTCCAGTACGGTATCCCGATTGCCCTGAACGGTATGGAATTGGATGGCAGGGAGCTGATTCATCTTCTCAATGAGATTGGTGGGAAGCATGGCGTCGGAAGAATTGATCTCGTGGAAAACCGGCTTGTAGGAATTAAGTCGCGTGAAATCTACGAGGCCCCTGCGGCGACGATCCTGCATTTTGCCCACACCGAACTAGAGCGCCTCACCCTTGAGAAATCTGTCTTTCAGTTCAAGAGCCAGTTGTCCCGGGAATATGCAAATCTTGTCTATAACGGTTTGTGGTTCTCACCGTTGCGCCAGGCTCTCGATGCATTTATCAATGAAACGCAGAAAACCGTAACCGGCACTGTCATTGTTAAACTCTACAAGGGGAGCATCGCGGTGGCGGGAAGAGAATCGGCACATTCGCTTTACCAGGCGAAGCTGGCCACCTATACGAGTGAGGATCAGTTTGATCACAAATCGTCCGAAGGATTCATCAAGATTTATGGTCTGCCGCTGAAGACTTATCACCAGGTTCGCTATAACAATAACGGTGCATCCAAGAAACAGCACGTGCATATCGAACACTGAACAATCTATGAAAAAGTCCGATGGTCGTTTTCGGGCACCCCTTGATCCAATTGCCTTCCGGTTTTCTGCATCGCTGGATGTCGATAAACGCCTCTACGAGGAGGACATTGAAGGAAGTCTGGCTCATCTGCGGATGCTTGTCAAGCAAAGGATCATTTCTCCCCGTGAGGGGGCAAGAATCAGGAAGGCCTTGATAAATATCCGGGAGGAAATATCGAAGGGGAAGTTCCTGTTAGATGGAGGAATCGGCGACGGTCGATTCGCCGCTGAGGATGTCCATATGGCCATTGAGAGGCGGCTGATCGAAAAGGTCGGTGAACTCGGAGGGAAACTTCACACAGCCCGAAGCCGAAACGATCAGATTGCGCTCGACGAAAGACTGTATCTACGCACAATAATAAAGAAGATTCTTACGTCCCTGCTTCAACTTCAAAAGGTGTTTTGCACCAGGGCAGAAACGAACATTGATGTAGTAATGCCGGGTTACACCCATCTGCAAAGAGCCCAGCCAATTTTGCTCGCTCACCAACTCGTCGCGTACATCTCGATGCTGGAGCGCGATCGTGAGCGATTTCGCGATTGTCTGCGCCGGGTGAACCGTTCTCCCCTGGGTGCAGGTGCGCTTGCCGGGACATCCTTCCCTGTCGACCGGAAGTATGTTGCAAGAACTCTCGGCTTTGACTCTGTTCTTGAGAACAGCATCGATGCCGTGTGTGATCGTGACGTGCAGATTGAATTTTCGGCTGCATGTGCGATCACAATGATGCACCTGAGCCGGATTTCCGAAGATCTGATTCTCTGGAGTTCTGAAGAATGGAATTTTGCAGAGATCGGTGATGAATTCACGACCGGCAGCAGCATCATGCCGCAGAAGAAAAATCCCGATATGGCTGAACTTGTCCGCGGAAAAACCGGACGGGTTTACGGCGATCTGTTCACATTATTGACGGTTATGAAAGGTCTTCCCCTTGCCTACGATAGAGACATGCAGGAAGATAAGGAACCGCTATTCGACGCGGCGGATACCTTGTGTGACTCACTCGAGATTTTTTCGGGAATGTTTGCGACCGTGAAATTTAACACGAAAAGATTTGAAGGAGAATCGGATTACCTGCTGGCCACGGAGCTGGCTGATTACCTCGTACGAAAAGGAATGCCCTTCCGGAAAGCGCACACGGTTGTCGGTGGGGTTGTGAGGGAATGTTTGTCGAAGAATATTTTGCTGAAGGAACTTCCGCTCTCGTCCTACAAGAAACATTCCGGACTTTTTGACCGTGACCTCTGGGAGATTCTTCACATGCGTGCATCGTTACGGCTGAAACGATCCCAGGGGTCGACCTCGCCTTTAGAGGTGAGGAAGGCCTTGCGTTCCTGGACCTTGAAACTGCGTTCTTGACGATATAACTTTGCCTGCAGCCCGGCACCGCCGGAAGTGTGAACGTGCATTTGCCGATTTGCACGCTCATTTGACACATATCTCACTTTTCTTTACCTTCATCCTACAATTCCTTCAAACAATTCCATAAGCAGAAGGAAATTCATTCATGAACAATCATGTCCAGAGATTTGTCTGGCTGGCCTTTTGCATTGTCCTGACCATTATGAAAGCGCAACCCCAATCACCCAAGGCGAATCCATCCTCGTACATTATACGCGGGGATGTGAGGTTCACCATCCTTACGCCTCAACTCGTCAGGATGGAATGGAGCAAAGACAGCGTGTTCGAAGATCGGGCATCGCTCGTTTTTATCGATCGCAACCTCCCCGTCCCTCCGTTTTCGGTGAACGAAACCGATGAGAATCTGATCATCAGTACCGACAAGCTTATTATCCGGTATAAGAAAGAATCCGGAAGGTTCTCATCGGATAATCTGAGCATCCGCTTCATTCTCAATAACCGGACGGTTGAATGGACGCCGGGGATCGTGGACACGCAGAACCTCAAAGGGACTACAAGGACTCTGGACGGTACCGACGGCGAAAAGGATATCCAGCTTGAACAAGGTCTTCTTTCAAGAGCTGGGTGGTCCTTCATCAACGATTCAGAACGACCTCTGTTCGACAGCTCGGAATGGAACTGGGTCACGCCGCGCAGACCGGGGGAGAGGCAGGATTGGTATTTCCTTGGTTACGGGCACGACTATAAGAAAGCGCTCTATGATTTCACGCGCGTGGCGGGAAAAATTCCTATGCCGCCCCTCTTTGCCTTTGGCTATTGGTGGTCCCGGTACTGGACATATTCCGATGCAGAGCTTCGGCAGCTCGTGGCGGATATGCGGAGATATGACGTCCCGATCGATGTCCTCATCATCGATATGGATTGGCACGAAACCTTCGGACTGAGCGTACACGGAACCAAAAGGGATCCCTTCGGACAATCGGTCGGCTGGACCGGTTATACCTGGAACAAGTCTCTTTTCCCGGACCCGGATCGTTTTCTTCAATGGACCAAGACCGAAAACCTGCGAACAGCCCTTAATCTTCATCCGGCATCCGGCATAGCGCCGATGGAAGCACAATATCCCGCCTTTGCATCGAAGTTCGGATTTGATACAACCGGACAAAAGTATATTCCGTTTGCGATTGAGAACAAGAAATGGACTCAGACGTATTTCGATGTGATCCTCCATCCTCTCGAAAAACAGGGCGTGGATTTCTGGTGGCTCGATTGGCAGGCGTGGCTTGAAAACAGGAATATCAACGGCTTGAGTAATACATGGTGGTTGAACTATGCCTTCTTTACTGATATGGAACGACGGGGTGAAAAGCGGCCGCTCCTCTTCCATCGGTGGGGCGGATTAGGAAACCATCGCTATCA
This sequence comes from Bacteroidota bacterium, assembly GCA_033852415.1. Lineage (GTDB taxonomy): Bacteria > Bacteroidota > Ignavibacteria > UBA10030 > SZUA-254 > DATKPE01. The sequence continues at coordinate 17,495 of JAWOMQ010000184.1, read as the reverse complement.
GATCGGATTTTCCGGTGACTCATGGAGCACCTGGGAGGCCCTTGCATATCAACCGTACTTCACCGCGACAGCAGCGAACGTTGGGTATGGATACTGGAGCCACGATATCGGCGGCCACCTCGGCAATGACCCTGATCCCGAATTGTATCTCCGGTGGATTCAATGGGGCGTGTTTAGCCCGATCCTGCGCACGCACTCCACAAAATCAAGTGAGATTGAACGGCGGATATGGAAGTATCCCGCACAATTTGATATGATGCGTGATGCATTTCACCTCCGGTATGCCCTCGCGCCGTACATTTATACTTCTGCCAGGAAGACTTTCGACACCGGCGTTTCGATTTGCCATCCATTGTACTATGATTATCCCGATGCAAAGGAGGCGTACGAGTTCAAAGGCCAATATATGTTTGGTGATGATATACTCGTAGCACCAATCACGAAAAAATCGGACTCCACGAGCGGACTCGCGATACAGAAAATCTGGCTCCCTAAAGGGACATGGTTCGAATGGTTCACCGGTTCAATGCTGAAAGGCGATTCGATTGTAGAGAGGAAATTTTCCCTGAATGAGATTCCTGCGTACATGAGAGCCGGCGCGATCATTCCTATGGCTCCCAAAGTCTCCAATCTCCAGCAGCGGCTCGACACCTTGATCCTAGAGTGCATCCCCGGAGCAAACGGGGAAACGCGCATTTACGAAGATGACGGTACGACCTCCGGCTATAAAGAGCATGAATATGCTTTCACAAAGGTAACACAGGAGATCGCACCGGATGGATCAAGAAAAATTGTAGTGTTCCCACGCGAGGGCAAGTATAAAAATATGCCCAAAGGGCGGATATTCGAGATACGGTTACCTAACACCTTTCCACCGACGGGCGTGACTGTCGACGGGAAATCCATCTCCTCAGACCGCGGGGCTAAAAGCGGCTCATGGTCATACGACGCCTGGCACCTGACGACGCGGATTAATATTCCTTCGAAAACCCTTGATAAAAAGATCGGCCTTGTGGTGAAATTTTCACAAGAGGATAAATCAGATTTACTCGACGGTATGAAGGGGCTCTTCGGCCGGCTGCCGAACATCCTCCTGCTGATGAAAGATGAAGTGAACCGACGCGATCAGATTGCAAACGCTCCACCACTCGTGCTCAGTTTCGGGAGTCTTCCTATGCGAATTTCGTATCAACCGGACAGGGCTGCAGAATTTATCCGGGACTTCCGCACTCACTATTCGGCAACGCTTGAGCAAATCATGAATTTCCCCCGGGGAGACGAACACGCGCTCGAAATGATTGTCGCGCAATATCCATTCCCTGTTCAGATGACTCAAAAACCGCTGGTGAAGGTGGAGAAGCCCGTTTCTGATAAACCGGTGCGGGTTGCTCTCAATGTTCCCGAGGGGGCGACCGCGCGGTACACGCTCGATGGTACAGAACCAACACCAGCCTCGACCCTTTACGACAGCGCGTTCGTGCTTGATAAAACAGCCACAATCAAGGCAAAGGCGTTCCGGGCTGGGTTCCTGAACAGCTTTACAACCACCGATCAGTTTCAGCTAGTGTACGCGAAGTCTGTGACGTACCAGTTCCCGAATTCGCCTCGCTACACAGGCGGTGGTGAGTTCGCCCTGGTCGATGGTGCTCTGGGCAGTCCGGAAAACTACCGAAGCAGCTGGGTTGGATTTCAGCAGGTCGATGTTGTTGCCACGATTGAATTGCTTGCGCCCAGGGATATTTCCTCGATTTCTATGCGGTTCCTTCAGGACCAGGAAAGCTGGATCTTCACCCCTGCCAGATTAGAATATGAAGTGTCATCAGACGGCAAGGTTTTTACGTCGGTGTACCAAAAAGAGATGAAACAGGAAGCAGAGTCGAAAGCAGACGATGTCACAGTGAAGACCTTTCGGGCGGATGTCACGGCGAATAAAGTGGCCTTTGTCCGGGTCAAGGCGACCAATATCGGTATTTGCCCTCCGTGGCATGAAGGTGCTGGCGGCAAGGCGTGGATCTTTACTGATGAAGTGAGAATTGAGTGACCCGGCTTCCGGGTGATGCCGTGAGACCAATTACCCAAAATGTTCCAATTGTAGTGGCTCTTGTTGGGGTCCTCGTTCATTTGCTCTCCGCTCGTTCAATTGCAGCAGATACAATTCGAGTTACAAGCGCCCTTGCCGTTCAATTGCCTGACGATTATGTTGAGACGGTCATCGCTCCCAATCCAATTGAAGCGGCGCTGGTAGAGCAAAAATGGGAGAGACCTCGGGCTCATGATCGGGTAAAATTCCCGGGAGTAAAAGAATTCGAATGGCGGGAGATCCGTGCGGGAGAAAACGGATGGTTCGACGACAGCATTTTGAATATGTGTTATGTCTACTGCGCCGTCGATGCGGAGAGAAGTGAGATATTGTTGTTGAGCGCCATGGGGGATGACATGGTCTATGTCAATGGCGACCAGCGCACCGGCAATCCCTATGGATTAAAAGATCACTGGGAGTCATGGGAGCCGCGCTTTGATTTTTCGCTCTTACCGATTGAACTGCATAAGGGAAGAAATGATTTTCTCCTCCGCTGCTCGCGGGGCAGACTGAAAATCACGCTGGTTTCGCCAGCGAAGCCGGTTCTGTTTAATTCCCGCGATGCCACGCTCCCTGACTTTCTTGCCGGCAGGAAAATCGATACGTGGGGTTCAATCGTTCTCATAAATTCCACCTCCCGTCAGCTGTCGGGAATGACAATCAGGGCGACGATTGGCGGAGGTGCGTCGCAGGACGTTTCCGTGCCGCTAATTCAGCCCTTGTCTGTGAGGAAAATTGCCTTCAGATTGGCTGGGCAGGCGTTGTCTCTGGAAAGCACTGCCAACGTAATGCTCTCCTTGCTCGCCCGTGGACATTCCGGAGGCCGCGTGCTTGATACGGTGAGTGTCGCCGTCCGGGTTATCAGTCCAGCGGCAAACCACAAGGAGACTTTCAAGAGCACGATAGATGGGAGTGTTCAATACTTCGCGATAAACCCGTCGCTCGACACAACCCGTGCAGAACAACAGGCGTTGTTTTTGTCATTGCATGGCGCTTCGGTCGAGGCTATCAATCAGTCGGGATCATATTATCCGAAGACTTGGGGAACCATAGTCGCTCCGACAAATCGCCGGCCCTATGGATTCAATTGGGAGGAATGGGGAAGGATGGACGCACTGGAAGTTCTTGATCTTGTGAAAAAGGAATTTCCAATCGATGAATCCAGGATCTATCTGACCGGCCATTCCATGGGCGGACATGGTACATGGCATCTCGGCGCTCTCTACCCTGACCAATTCGCCGCGATCGGTCCCAGTGCCGGCTGGATCAGTTTCTGGACATATCGGTTCAGAGGAATGAATCTCCATGATACAACTAGAATGCGAATGATGCTGCGCAGATCCACAAACACCAGCGAGACATTTCTCCATCTGGGAAATTACAGGCAACTTGGAGTCTATATTCTTCACGGTTCGAACGACGACAACGTCCCGACTGAAGAATCGCGCGTCATGGCAGAGACACTCAGGTCGATCCATTCCGATTTCGCGTACCATGAAGAACCCGGTGCAGGCCATTGGTGGGACAAATCCGATGAACCGGGGGCTGATTGCGTAGATTGGGCTCCGATGTTTGACTTCTTTGCGCGCCATCGACGACCGTCGGAGAGGGAAGTCCGGGATATCGACTTTTCAACCGCCAATCCAGAGGTATCCTCAACAGACTACTGGCTCCAAATAGACGCACAATTGCATCAACTCGAGATGAGTAACGTACGTATTCGTTTCGACCCGGTGATGCGCCGGTTTATTGGAACGACAAGTAATGTATACCGGCTTGCGCTAGACCTCAGTATCATCTCATCCAGGGACACGGTGACCGTCGTACTTGACGGCCAAACAGTCAGGGTTCTTCCGAACGGGTCTCAAGGTACCAGACTGTGGCTTGAAATGGACGCCGGCAAATGGATGGTGGGTCAACCACCTTCCGATAACGAAAAAAATTCAATACGTTATGGTACGTTTAAAGCTGTCTTCGCGAATGACGTGATACTCGTCTTCGGGACGCACGGTTCCCGCGACGAGAATCGATGGGCATTTGACAAAGCGCGTTACGATGCGGAGAAATTGTGGTATCAGGGAAATAGCTCCCTGGATGTTATTGCCGACGACCAGTATTCGAAAAAGAAATACGACGGCCGCAATGTGATTCTCTATGGAAACAGAAACACGAACTCGGCGTGGCCCAGACTTCTGGGGACAAGCCCTGTTCAGGTCTTCCGGCAAAGCATTTCCATCGGAGAGAAGAAGTTCTACGGAACGAATTTGAGTTGCATCTTTGTCCGGCCGATTGCGGGAAGCCAACGTGGGGTGGTTGCAGCAATTTCGGGTACCGGACTCGAGGGGATGATGGTTAATAACCGTCTCCCTTATTTGAGTCCGGGCATTGGATTGCCTGATTGCACGGTTCAGTCCTCTGAGATCCTTGTGCAGGGCGATAATGGACTTATTCTTACAGGATTTTTTGGCTTGGATTGGAGTGTCGGAGGCGGAGAGTTCGTCGGACTGGGGGAGCGTTGAAACAGCCCCAATTTGCCGGTGAATAAGCTTCCTGAAAATTCTGCCTCAGGCGGCTTTCCCCATGTGACGTCTTCAACGAAGTGTGGCTCTCTTGTCAATTTGGGTCGAAGCAACAGCATCCATACCTCAATGTCATAGAATCTCCACAAAGGCGCTCTTTTCCGCACAGGAAACACGATGGGCAACAAAATCGCGAAAATCGATTCTCAGTTGATTTGGCGCAAAGGATATCCCTCGCAATTAGAGTAAGTTGTTAGCGTAACCTCACCTTACAGTTACTCAAATCCATAAAGGTTTTCCAATGATCAATCTATTCTCCAAGATGTATCAATTCTTCAAAATTGAAGATGTCTTCTTTTGGTCCGCAGGGGGTTTCCTCCTCGTACTGCTGGGATTTGCCCTTTACACTCTGTGGAACCGGCTGTCTCGAGGGGAAACACTTCAGGGGTTACCGAGGGATGACAGGTTGTAATTCTCGCTTCTGCTCAAATCCCGCCGCAGCGAGGGTATCCTGAGCGGGCAAATTATCGCTGTCCGCGTCTGATGCGGTCTGAAGACCCAAGGGAGGGCATTACGTCAATGTACAGGCGAGCATCAAGCTAGACATCATTCCTTTGGTTCGATCCTCGTAAATCCTCCGGTCATCATCCAGACAATGTGTTGATCTAAGCAAATGTTGGATTATGGTCGACAGAAGTTTGACCAAATTGGTGAGCTTCAGATGAAGGATGTGGATCCGGCTTGTTTTTGGTGTGCAGATTGCAATAAGACCACGGAACAGCAATGCACTCCTCGGGCAAAATATGTAATAGCGGGGCGGGAGGGAAAGAATATCTACGTCTCAGTTGCTCGATTCTGCGGTCACACTCTTGGGGGGTTCAGACCTTCGCTCCTGTGGTTCCAGGGGTTTAGGCCTGCGTTCAGTAATTCCGAGTCCTGCTCTGTACAGAAGAGGAACCTTAAACTCACTGCACGAGTCAACATTTTTGCCGACGGGAATAAGCAAACCCACGTCGTGGACGGCGCGGATAGCCTCATCTCCTTTTGGCGTGAGAGGCTCAAAAAGCATGTAGAGTTCTTCCCGATGGAACGTGGCGCTCTCGCTTCCCCTGAATACATCAAAGTGTTTCGCGAGATGTGGAAACTCGGCGTAAAGGAACGTCTCACAACGATATGCAGAGATTTTCGTGAAAGCTTCTTTCACGGCCCGGGAGCTGATAAGACGTGTGGACGAATGTTTTCCTTCAGTCCTGTTCATTTCACGCTGGGATTCAACGGCCATATTCCCGAGGTGGATAATCTCGCGGGGGAAACTGTTGCCAAGTCCGTCCACAAGCCGCTTGAGAATCCATTGATGGATCGGTGTTGCGTTAGCTCCACCCGTTGCGCTCATGGTCGGTTCAAAAATTATGTAGAACAGTCTCTTCACATATGCATCGTCGTTGAGGATGACGTTGGTAACATCGACCGGTTCGCCGAGGACTTCCTCGCAGTAGGAACGTACCGTAGGATCCACGACTGCGCGCGACACCAGCAGTTTCAAGAGTAACGGTCCACGCCACTTCATTTCTGTGCTGTACGAGACCAGATGTGATTTGTTGACAATATGGAGCTGACGGTATATGTCATTTCGCAGGAGAATCTTGAAATGAATATTCGTGAACTGGTGGCCGTATTGAACCAAGAGCTGGATTAAGCCCGTGATCGCGCCCTTTAGTTTCTCGAAATCTTCGATGAAGAGAAGGTCGAGCTTATCAAGAACGACCCAAGACAGGCAGTTGATATCGCGGAGAATCAGATCGAGATCTTCCAAAAGCCCGATAACGCTTTTTCCGGCGAGTTGCTTGAACCCGATTGATCGGGAGCCCTCATTTTCGCGGAGGTGTGATACATCATTAAATTTTGGACGGGAGCGTTTCCCAACTTTCTCCTTGAGGCGGGTCATCATCCCTTTTTCTTTGGGGGTGAGACCGAGATCGATCATCAAAAGGCGAAGATCGTCAAATGCATCCTTCACCTGGGTGCTTTTTGACCTTGCGACGAGGGTCTGGACTTTCTCATCCTGGGTCAGGACAGAGGCTGTTTTGAGTCCGATATAAAGGAGCCAGAACGACCGGAAATCATCGGGGGTATTAGGTTTCAGTTCACGGATGTCGAGGCCGGAGAGGTATTCCTCAGTTTGGAGGCCGTACGCCGGGATGCAAAATACTTCTTTGAATTCTTTTGGGAAGAGGGCTTCTATCTTGGAGTTGTCATCGCAGAGAAGCCGGGCCATGGCGCTTTTGCCAGCCCCCTTGCTTCCGATAATGAGAGAGTGCTGTGGGAGGAGTATCTGCCTCAGCATCTCTGTGCCGATGAAACAGTTTTCGAACCGTGTGTCGGTCTCGCCGTCCACACGTCCAAAATTCATTTTTGAGAGAACTACCTGCGGTTCAACCGCTTTCTCTCTTTTCTCTTGCGGAATGACTGCCCCTATATTTGAAAAAAATGCCAATCGTTTTGGTGTCATCGAGCTACCCGCGTCACTTGCAATTTTCAGATGTGATTTTATCCAATTTAATCAAGAACAACAAGGAACGCTGTGGCGTAGCTCACATCGGAATTGCAAGTGCCGTGGAATTCTGCTTTCATATGCGCACTCAAAGTCCCACGGAAAAATCGTGATTCTTGGACAAAAGACCAAAAATACCTACTTTTGAGGGTTAGCCTCGTGCAACCTCTTTTAATATAATAGAAAAATGGAATCGGAAGCAAAAAAGAAATTCGATTATTTTGAAAGACTGGAGAATATTATAAAAAAAGGATGCGCCGCGTATGTTCTGATTTTCATCATAGGAGTGGTGATGATTATCACCGGTCCGGCAGCATTCTTCGGTACAGCATCGCAGCACACTTTCCCGTTTTTGGGTGCGGCGCTCATTATACTGTCAGCGGCATTTTTCGGACTTTACTTTGTTATCGCCCGCCTGGGGTGGCTCGGTGAGCTTCACGTCCGGCTCGACAAGCTATTTCTCGGGTTTCTGCTTCGCTCGAATGCAGTGATCTACTCCACCCTCATATCCGCGCTACCTGAGGAAGAGGCGGCGATCGCTCAGCGATTTTCGTCAGATATCAAAGAGAAACTCGCCCAGTCAATATTCAGCAGGGTATCCGGAGATAACCGTTTATTCAATGTTCTCCTTGAATCAAATCTTTTCCGCTTCTGGATGCGGTACTGGATCCTGCTGTATGGAATTCTCACGTTCACGTTGCTGACTGTGGTGTCGTTCGTGGCGGCTGTCATACGTAACGACTTTGCAGATAAGGCCTTCTTTCTCCTCAACTGGGTTTTCGCTATTGGCCATATCGGGCTCAGCTTCCTGTTGGGTAAGTATCTTATCACCATGACCATCGACAACGTTCAGCATATCGTTTCCACCCACAAAGACACTATCGCACAGCTCGTCCGCGTGTATCTCCCCCGGGAGTCGATTGCGGGAGAGAGTGATCAGGACGACGCTTCCTTCGAGGAATTGTAAGAGCCTGACTATCGTCAGAGAAAATGCGAAATTTTGAGACGCAGTTTGGTCCGAATTTGTACAACTGCGTTTAATTCATTACTTTAATGGCGTTTAACTGAATTATGTGCCGTTTTCTAATTTCTCATAAAATTTCGTCGTTGGATTAGCATAATGAATTATAAACGTGTCCATCGCATTTTTGCCGGGGTGGTATGGCTGATATCTGCCATCCAGTTCTTTATTACTGCACAGGTTTCAGTCTCTTTCTGGGATCCAGGTGAACTCTCCGCTGCAGCATATGCCCTTGAGGTGCCGCATCCACCCGGAGGGCCGCTCTTTTCACTGCTTGGTCATTTCCTCTATATGATGCCGTTTCCCGGTGATCTCGGGTACAGGATGAACGTGGTTTCGGTTCTCTCCAGTGCATTTTCCGTGCTCTTTCTTTACCTGATTGCTGTCCGCACGATCAAATTGTACAAAGGGGGCGAGCCGAAATCGATGATGGACGCTGTCGGGACATACCTCTCTGCAGCAATCGGCGCGTTGGCGCTTTCGTTCTGCGGAACGTTCTGGTTCAATGGTACCGAAGCCAACTATTTTGCCGCTGCGACGCTGTTGTTTTCTACAATGACTTGGCTGATGATGGTGTGGTATGAAAAATCAGACGAGCCCGGGAGCTGGAAATACTTCCTGATCATTGCATACCTGGTCGGCCTGTCGGCGGGCATCCACCTCATGAGCGTACTCACGATTTTCGCGGTTGTGATGTTGATGGTTATGAAACGGTACACCGAAGATGATGATCACTATAAGAAGAGTGCATATATCTTTGCCGGACAGGTGGCGATAATTCTTCTGATCGCGCTGGCGATGTGGGGAAACCAGACAGGGTCGGAACCCCCATCTGCGGATGATATACGAGTGTACGATAACAACTTTAAGATCACGCTGGTGGTGATCAGTATTATCTATATGGGAGTGTTCTGGAAGAAGGTTTTCAACCGGAGCTCATTCTATTTGCCGATCGCGAGCGCGGGGTTGGTGCTCGCCGTGGTCTATCCCGGCATCATCAAAAAACTCCCTTCATTGTTGGTTGTCTTTGCTGGTGACAACAGCGAAATGGGCGTCATTGTGTTGTTGCTTATCCTCGGTCTTCTTGCGTACGGCGCCTACTGGGCGAAGAAGAACAACAAAGGTGTATTAGTCATAGCGTTCGCCGCGATGATCTTCACAATCGCCGGGGTAACGACATACACCATGACGATCATCAGAGCGAATCAACATCCAGCGATGAATGAGAACGATCCAAACAGTTTTACCAGGCTGGTCACCTATCTCAACCGGGAGCAATACGGCGATTTCCCCATGTTCAAGCGACGCTGGTCCAGCGAGCCGCAGCACCAAACCACATGGTCAAATTACTCAAGCGATCTGGATTTCTTCTGGCGCTATCAGATGAACCACATGTTCAATCGCTATGTCCTTTGGAATTTTGCGGGAAGGGAATCGTTTGTGCAGGACGCTGGTGTGAACTGGAAACAATTATACGGAATCCCGCTCCTGATCGGACTGTTCGGTTTGTACACTCATTTCCGGAAGGACTGGAAAATCGCTTCGGTCTTTCTGGCGCTGTTCATTATTATGGGATATTTGACCGCATTCTACCAGAACCAGCAGGAATGGCAACCGCGTGAAAGGGACTATTTCTATGCGGGAGCGTATTTTGTTTTTGCTCTTTGGATTGCCATTGGAGTACGCGGCTTGCTTGATCTTGTCCAGGAATATGTTCCTCAGCAAGGAATGGCGAGAGCAGCGTTTTCGGGCGTTCTTCTCATTGGAATAGTGTTCGTGCCTGTGAGAATGTGGCAGGTGAACTACTTTACCCATGACCGCTCGAAAAGCTGGATTCCGTGGGATTATTCCTACAACCTTCTCCAAAGCTGTGCGCCGAATTCTATCCTTTTCACGAACGGTGATAATGACACCTTTCCTTTGTGGTTTCTCCAGGATGTTGAAGGAATCCGCCGCGATGTGCGCATCGTTAACCTGAGTCTTGTTAATACTGAGTGGTATATCAAACAGCTTAAACACGAGACCCCTTACGGTACACCGGTCGTCAAGGTGAGTTACAGCGACAATGAGATTGACCGGCTGCAACCCATGCAGTGGAAACCACGACAACTGGCCCTTGCAGTCCCCCGCCAGGTCATCACCAGTGAGATGAATGCCACCTCGGGCATCATCGATTCTGCCGTGTACAATTCTGGTGCGATAACCTTTACCATGCCCGCAACCCTTCACTACGGCGACATCGATGCCATCAGAGTCCAGGACATTATGGTGCGGGATATCATCCAGCAGAACGCATGGTCCCGTCCGATCTATTTTGCGAACACGTGTGGTGAGGACACGAAAATCGGTTTGGGCGATTATATCAGGATTGAAGGATTTGCCGGGAGACTCGTGCCGCAGAAAAGACCTGCAAATCAGGCCATGCCGTATTACATCGACGCGGCAAAGATGACCGCGAATCTGCTCCAGGATCCTCCGAGCATAGCAAAGACATACCAACCGGGATTTTTGTTCCGCGGCCTGAATGACAAGAGCATTTTCTACGATGAAAATGAACAGAGGATGGTTCAGAACTGCACCGGGTCTTTTATGATGCTCGCGATCCACTACCTCTACACTGCGAACGATAAAGCAATGTGCATCAAGACATTGAATCGCCTGGAACAGTTGATCCCATCCTCGGTCATCAAACCGGACCTGAGCCATCAGTATCAGATTGCCCTTGTGTACTATAACGCGGGTGATACTGCAAGATACAGGGAGCTCGCTGCCGACGTCGAAAAGAACGCTTTGGCCAGAATAGCAGAGAACCCGCTTGATTTCAACGAGGCAAGTAATCCATATTCAATCCTGACCGAAATTTATGAGCGAACCGGTCAGTACGCAAAAGCAGCGACTTTGCTTGAGAGCATCCAGCAACATTTCCCTGATGACCAGGGTCTGAAGCAACAAATTGAGCGATACAAGACACTTGCGGGCCAGGGGCAGACGCCGAAGAAGTGACCGCAGCTGAAAGCTGCACTCTTCGATGCGTATTCCATCGGTTGTGAGAAAAATGCCGGGGGTATTTGGCTTCCGACCCCCGGAACAGGGAGGAAGGGTGCGGTGTTACGCAAGACCTGACTCAGTGACGGCGGACTGGAGAATTTTCGCAGATTTCTTGAGCCAGCTTACCTCATCCTCATCCAGTTGCAACTGAAGCGCAAATTCAATCCCCTCTCGTCCAATGACCGAAGGCAAACTGAGAAATGTCCGCGGTATGCCGTAGTAGTTATCCACAATGCATGACACGGAATAGATCGTTTTCTGGTCGCGGAGAATCGCCTCGGCGATTCGCAGCAATCCTATCGCAACAGCATAATAAGTCGCCCCTTTGCGGCGAATGATTTCATACGCTGCAGACCGGGTCTGAGCGAAAATGTCCTTCTTTATGGCGTCGTTGTACGGCACACCTTGCTTTTGGGAGAAGGAATCCAGCCGCATGCCGGCAATATTTGCGAGCGACCATACCGGTACCTCACTATCGCCATGCTCTCCGATAATGAAGGCATGCACGCTTTTTGCGTCGACCCCGAAATGCCGGCTGAGGAGATAGCGGAAGCGTGCGGTGTCGAGGATCGTTCCCGATCCAATTATTCGGTGAGGAGGAAAATTTGAGAACTTCCAGGCAGCATGTGTCATCACGTCGACAGGGTTCGTGGAGACGACAAGAATTCCATCGGGATTGTAGCGTGTTATCTCAGGGATAAGGCTTGCAAAGAGAGCCACATTTCTTTTGCTGAGCTCTAATCTCGTCTCACCCGGCTGTTGCGCCGCACCTGCGGTTACCACAGTGAGCGCTGCGCCTTCTAAGCTTGAAAAATCCCCCGTTTCAATTCGCGTTGAGTGAGTCAGTGGAACAGCGTGGTTCAGATCCATTACTTCCCCCTCGACCTTCTTTTTGTTACTGTCTACCAGAACGATCTCGGAGGCAAGACCGCTAAGGAGCAGGGCATATGCGAATGTTGCGCCGACATTGCCGCTCCCGATGATGCCGATTTTAACTACTGGTGGTTCAGATGTGGTCATAGTCTTTGAGTCCCGGCGCCAGAACTTCCCATGAATCCCGGAACGATGTAAACGTCCGCGAGATTATTATCTTCTCCTACAGAAAGCGGTGGGAACCTATAATCGCAGGGAAGTGAAGATCAACAGTGAAGAGAACGTGAGAATGAAACGGAGTCACGGGGTAACTTCTCTCCCGCGCATTGTTGCTTAACATGGTCGCAACTCCAGACTAAAACCAGGTCCGGCGTGTATACGCCCCGTAATCGGCACCAAATGCTGCCAGGAGTATATGCTCCTCCCGTGCTGATTGCAGGGTCTGCATCACGACAAGAATTCCCCACACCAAAAGGAGAATCGGCCATCCGATAAATACGATCACCCCGATGAGAAAAATATCGAGGAAAAAGTAAAGTGGATGTTGAATTCTTGAGTACAAGCCAGCCGTAACTAGTGCTTTTGCCCGCGGCATGACTGCGAACGATTTACCAAGTTGTATGCGGCTGATGTTCATAAGTATGAAGGATGGCACGCCAAGGATAATGGCAATGAGCGTGCGTGATCCTTGGTTGAGCGAAATCGCGGCATACGCGAGCATGGCAATGATTACGGCACCCGCCAGTCGAATAACCCGCTTGTTCATGTACTCCATATTCCCCTGGTTTTAGTACCGACTGATCAGTGTGCGTCACTCCACTTTTGGAACATCGTACGCCCGGAGGGACTTGAACCCCCAACCCTTTGGTCCGAAGCCAAATGCTCTATCCAATTGAGCTACGGGCGCGATATTTTTCCAACAACCCCGACGAAAAGCGGTGCGCCGTTTCCTCTCAGAGAAGAACCGAATAACTTCTTGATAATAAAGGTTTTGGACAACTAAATGATATAAAATGGTAACAAAATTTTCTCTGATTTCAAAAACTCTCTTACGATGAAGTAACATGTCTTCAGGGCAATCCAACAGCGTGCAGTCGCGGCATTCCCTTTTGTAACGTCCTCTTGAATAGCCAGTCTCGAGCAAGAAAGGACAGATGACGGTCTGACCTGATTCCACACCGTACAGAATTATCGAATTTTATTGGTTTTTCAGTCTTTGTGACATCCCCTTCACTATCACCTCTGGCACTGTTATTGTAGAAGAAACAACTGGTTGCCCTAAGAGAAAGGATCAAAACCATGTCTACTCTTCGCTTCTATTTTGCGGCATCGCTCCTGGTACTGCTCAACCAGGCGGGAGCAAGTGCGTCGGTTACCGACTCATCTTCTTTGGATTGGAAACTATCTGTGCTGCGTGGGACATGGAGATATTTCGATTTCAATGAGCCGACCACCGTAACATTCGAATCAGATTCCAGATTAACCATCGACAATCATCCGCTTGCGTATCTTTTGACCCCCACAAAGATCCGGGTCTATCGCGATAACGACTCCACAGATTATGATTTTGTCATCGACGCGGATCAATTAACCTGGAGTTTTCCAGAGGGGCGTGAGGTAGTCTATAAAAAAGTAGCCGGGGGCAGTGCTGAACAATTTCTGGAAGGGGATTACTACGTCACGGGCGATTCGGCTTCATCCCAATCAACAATATCATTTAATGGTAAGGATGGATTTTGGGCATATATCGGCTCCACTCCGTCTTCAAGCGGCCTTTATCGGGTTGAAGGAGACCTCATTCTATTTGCAACAGACACTGGTATTGATCAGGCAGAAATACGGTCGATGGATAATGACGGTGTGATCACAAGCCTGACTTATCACGGTGGAGTATATCAAAAGGATGTATTATCTGACGGAGAAAGCACCCCATCTACTGATAACAATATCGTAACCTACGTTCCCCCTCCACCGCCGGAGCCCGTGTATATTCCATATTTTCCGCCGCTCCCGGTCGGTGCCGCTACACCCACCCACGCCAAGACGACCCCTACGCCCGAAAAGAAGCGTGACATCGGGAATACGAGAGGTAACAATTCACCAAAGAACCGATGAGGTCGCCGCCGGGAGTTTGAGATGTCAGACTTGTCTTAAAGCAACCATTTCTCCAACTCATCACCATTGAAATAGAGCAGGCAGGTGCCACCCGATGGTCCTCCGCATCCGACACCTGCCTGATTTGTCCTCCCAAGTACACCCCTCCCGGAAAGCTCATCCTCAGAACCTGGTCACGGCCGCTGGAATGAAAGTGTATCACCGCCAGCCGATCTGAACATTCCTGATTTTAGATTGTTTGCTAACTGTGATGTTCCTACACGCTCAGAAAAAGCAGGAGTGAGGTAGTAATCGGTGACATTTGTTCCGTTACTCGAATATAAACCTCTGAAATAGAATGAAATGTCTTTCTGGTCAATGTGACCCGAAATCTCACCGTCGGCCATAAAGATGTTGTTGGATTTTCGGATCGAGACGTTCGATGGTGCCAGGTAAGCTTTGGCGTCATAATAGATGGTTCGCAAAAAGGTGGAGTCGATGTCAAATGTATATCCACTGCTGGTCAGCTCGTTCGCCAGCGTCTGGAGATTTGCCTGAGATGCCCGCAGCAGCAGCCTTAACGTGTCGAGTGTAGTATCGGGCTGTCGGATTTTCCGGAATCCGGAGTATTCCATGCTGACCAGAAGCTTTTGAGCACCGATTGTGATCTTCGGTTTCAGTCCGTCGAACTCAATCTTGCCCGTTATCAGATCGAACAGTGGACCTTTGTCGTACTGGATCCCTTCCCACGTGATTGTGATGTTCCTTACATAAGAGTTGAGAGCGAAAAGATTGTAGGGGATAGTATCACCCGCTTTAAAGGAGCCGAACTCCTCGGCGAAGCAGAATACCAGCCGGAGATGGTCGGAGCCATAGGAGACTTCGTAACCGTTCTGCACAAAAGGGAGCGACATGTTTATCAGCGCGTCAATATCAAGATCTTTACCGCCCAGCGCGAGGAAAAGGGGTCCGATTCTTCCGAGCGACGATTCGGCTTCCTGCCGATCGTACGAGGCTGACAACATTTGAAGATTCAAGACCTTGGCAAGGTCTGCTTTCTGCACGGTAATAGTCCCGAGTTTTATCTTTGTGCCGGGTTTTTGTACGGGCGTTACAGGATTCGTGCCCGATTCTTTCTGACAAGACATCAGAAAAAGCGAGCATGCAGTGATTATTGCCAGAGTGAAAAATTTGTTGCGCATTGCGATTTCCTCCATGATAACCAGTTCCAAAATCTTACATGCAAAATACGGCAGGAGCAATGGAGAAATGTCATCGGATTGTCACAAGTCAGTAAATGTTTTCCCTCGTTTTTGTGGATTATGCTTGTCTGGTGGTGGCTCCAGGATCGCATTCAAGGATTTGACAATAGTTTCAAAGTTTAGTATCAATGTGATCGCATCACGAAGGTCGTGGCATCGGGGGTGGGGAGAAGAGACTAATTTTCCCGATCGTTCTTATCTATAATCTTTCCAGGCTGTGTCGTTCATTGCATAATTTTTGATGGTCGCGTGACATATCTGTGACAACACCGGATCGGACATTTGCTATCATACGGTCAGAAGCAATTGGAAACTCGAGATCATTGGTACTGCAGAATTCAGATTCGGAAAGGAGAGGCCGTGACGACTAGAACGATGTTTTTCGGTGTTTTGCTCGGTTTCGTGGGGATATCGTGTGAGCTGACAGAGTCTCCGCTCTCTGATGTTCCCATTTCCGAGCCGAGTGTTATCCGCGTCTTAGCCGAAGCAGACCGGGATAACGGCTCAACGAATGCAGTCTCGTCACTTCTCATGGTGACGCTCTATGATAAACATGACGAATTCATAGAGATCAAAAACGGTCAGGTGAGTGTGAATGGGCTTTCAATGACGTACTGCGGATTCGGTCAATACATTCGTACGAATGAAACTGTGTCCCCGGACGCGAGTTATACGTTTGTTGTGTCGCTCAGCGACGGTTCACAATACTCATGCAACGTGCATACACCAAAGGAATTGAGGGAGTTGACGGTTCCTGCCCAATACGACAGGAAGTCGAATCTCGTCATCACCTGGCAAACCTCTGACCCTGAAGCGGTTACAACGCTGATTGTGAAGGGGGATACGGTCCAGACGCAATATCGTGTTGCCTCAGGCGCCGGCACATTCACCCTTCAGCCGTCTGCACTCACACGTTTTCACAGCGGCCAGACACTCAAGGTGAAAGTGCTCGAAGTGAGAACCGGCCACGTGGACGTAGGTTTCATGTCGACAAGTTCTGCAACAGCGTCGTTCTCGATTTCGAGAAATATGGGAATATGATTGGTCTGGATATGATCCAAAAAATGCGGTTATCGGGATGAGACAAAAGCACGGCGTCAACCACTTGTATTCCGGCTTAATGAAAACTGATACTTCATTATAAAAGTATATAAGTAATGGAGGTTCTTATGGTACATTTCAAAGATACATCATCGAGAAGACATCCGACCTGCCGCGCCCGCTATAAAGGTCCGGGGTTAACGTTGATTGCGCTTATCTTTTTGATCCTTTTTCCCTATACCTTTTCCTTTGGGGATGGGGGGGCAACTTTTACTCTGTACAATGCGACTTCATACTATCTTCATGCCGTTATTAATGGCAAACCCTACACGTATATTGCCCCAGGTGGGTCTGTCCAAAGCGACGTCGGATTCGGCGGAGTCATTGCCGATGTTTCTTATTCACCCGGACAGAACATAAAAGGGAAAGGGTCAAAATCGTTCGACGTTCAGATATCTACCACGACGTCAGGCACTGGTTCAAGTACCTGCTCGGACAATAATCGCAGCAAGACCTGCACGTCATCGACCGAATCGGAATCGAATACTGTCATCGCTCCGATTTCCTGGACCATTACATCTGCTGATTTACAGTAAACCTGAACTCCGGAGGTATGTCATGCTACACATGAAAAGAGATATGCTTATCGTATTCGCTTGCGGATGGCTGCTTCCCGTCATCTGTTTTACACAAACCAGCACCAGCACGCTCAGGAATTCCATAGGTGTACAGTGCGGGTATTCCTTCTCGATGGGAGATTGGAATAAAGTCCGGTATCTTCCCAATATCACTATGCTCGGCGGGCGTATCACTTTTGGCGGTGATTTGGATTTCCGGCTCTCAGACCGGTTGTCTCTTGCGCTCAAGGGAGGATACGCATCGCTCGACGGGAGTGATTGGGAATCGTATGCCCGGACTGCCGGGGATACCCTGACCGCAAAGGGTTCGTCCGGGTTTATCGGAATTATGCTGCGACCGTGCCTCAAGGCTGACAGACCTGATATCA
>JAWOMQ010000194.1:0-4387 GCA_033852415.1 Bacteroidota bacterium | reverse complement strand
TAAGGAGAAGTGCTTCATACCCATCGTCAGTGGTAATGACATCGGCATTTGCGAAATGAGCGAGGATGGCTTCCTTGAGCAGCAGTGTATAAGCCGGATCATCATCCACGATCAGAAAGACGGTCTGACGATCGTCAACAAAATTGAACGGCACATCGATTCCCGCTTTGACAAGGAATTTTTTGAGATCACCCGGCCAGACGCGGTAGTGCCCTCCGAATGTTGTGAACGCCTTCAGGGCATCACGATAGATCCAGTTGAGTACTGTTTTCTTGCTGACCCGACAGATCTTTGCCACAACACCCACGCTTACCGGTTTCCGGTATACAGTGGCGTATTTGAGCCCGTTGGGGCTTTGGCGATATTCAACCATATTGGAATCCCTGGAGATGTGAGTAATTAGTAACGCACAAATATACCAACGGTTGGATCGGCGGCGAGTGACTCCAGTCACGCCATGATACCCACATCACGTATAACAGGGAGAGAAAGGAATTCGGGTAAGAAAAAACTACAGATTTTTTATTACTTTCACGACTTTTCCCATGAAGGAAATATCCCGTTTTCGCACCGTGAGAGGTTCAAAATCAGAATTCAGGGGAATTAAATGTACATAATGATCATCAATTTTGATCTTCTTCAGAACATCCTCGTCGTTTACCCTGATCACGCAGATATCGCCGCTGCGCACCTCCTGTTGTGGACTGATAACAACAATATCCCCATCTTCAATTTTTGGAGACATGCTGTTTCCCTTGACGACAAGAGCGAAGGCATTCCTGTCCTTAATATTATCGACGGTGACAAATCGATCTGCATGGTCAGGATAGAAGATTGCATTTGTTTTTCCCGCTGGCACAGAAGAAAGCAGCGGGATATCCACCAGGTCCACATTATCAATGAGCCGATCTTTGTGGAACGGAATGATGTTTGGTTGATGGATTTGCGAAACAAACATCTCGCCTTCTCCAGTGAGAAGCCACTCCGGCCGAACCCCGGTTGATTTTGCCAACCTCAGGAGATAATTGCTGTCAGGCACTTGCTCTCCCTTTTCCCATCGCTGCAGGGTCCGCAAAGCCACATCGACTTTCTTCGAGAGTGTCCCCTGGTCCATTTCTTTGTACTCCCGGGCGATTCTGATTCTGTGATATATTGGATTTTTCATTGCATCATAGCGAATATGCCAGTTTTGTCAATGACATATTGATTACATGACATATTTGTCGCTTTCGAAATATATGATTTCTTTTGGAAGATGTCAAGAAAAATCTTCGGTAGGATTGGCCAGCGATAATCGTGTGGAAAGGGGGTTATTCGTGGTGACCGATATTGTTGAGTACTTCGGTCAGTTTGGACTCCATAGACAGATCGTCCCCTGCAACGATTGTAATGTGTCCTATTTTTCTGTTTTTGCGGGGTGATTTCCCATACAGGTGCAGGTGCACATCCGGAATAGCTAGAATACCATTCAGATCGGGCAAACGGCCAATGAGATTCACCATGGTTACAGAACCCTGCACGGCTGTCGCGCCCAGCGGATAGTCGAGGATTGCCCGGATATGATTTTCAAACTGGCTCGTCACTGCTCCCTCAATGGTCCAGTGTCCTGAATTGTGCACGCGCGGTGCCATTTCATTCGCCAGAAGCTTTCCGTCATGCTGAAAGAACTCAATCGCAAAAACTCCGACATATTCCAATCGTTCCATCATTGATTGTGCATACTGCTCGGCGAGGGATTGCAGATCTCCTGCTGCGGCAGGAACGCGTGACATCCGGAGGATACCCTCTCTGTGGTTGTTTCGGATCAATGGATAGAATGCCATCGACCCCGACCGGCTTCTGACAGTGAGGAGGGACAGCTCACCGTCAAATGGTATGTATTGTTCCAGGACGACGCGGCTCCGCCGAAGTTCTTCCCATACCTTTCGGGACTCCCTCTCGTTCTTCAATAAGTACTGCCCTTTTCCGTCATAACCGAACCGTCTGGTTTTAACGACGACTGGATAACCCAGATCCCGGATCGCGGCAAAATACTCCTCCGCACTCTCAGCCGATCGTGTCTCTGCGATAGGAATCCCAAGTTCTTTGAAAAACATCTTTTCCTTCAGGCGGTCCTGGCCGATTTCGAGGGCTTCGCGCGAGGGATAAACCTTGAGCGTTTTCTCAAGGTAGGCGATTGTTTCGACGGGGACGTTTTCAAACTCATACGTTACGACATCGAGTCCATCGCTGAATTCCTTGAGTGCGAGCTCGTCATTATAATTGCCCACGACCAACTGAGAAACATGGCCGGCTGAAGCAGCCGGGTCGGGATCAAAACAGCGAACCCGGACTCCGAAAGGGTATGCTGCCTGCGCAAGCATTCTTCCCAACTGGCCTCCGCCAAGAATTCCTATTGTCATTACTTTTCCCGGGGATCAGGGTGACGCAAGACTTCAGCCGTCTGGATTTTCCGGAAACTCTTGAGCCTTTGCCGAAAGGCAGGATATTTCCTCCCGAGGATAGCACATGCAAAGAGTGCAGCGTTGATAGCTCCGGCTTTATCGAGGGCAAAGGTCCCGACCGGCACCCCTGCCGGCATCTGCACAATTGACAGAAACGAGTCAACGCCTCGAAGCGCCCTTGTTTTTATCGGTACGCCCAGCACAGGCAAGGGCGTTTTGGATGCAGCCATGCCGGGCAAATGCGCAGCTCCACCCGCGCCGGCGATAATCACTTCCAGCCCGCGCTCCTCTGCAGATGCCGCGTACCTGAACAACAAGTCGGGTGTTCGATGTGCTGAGACAACCTTGACCTCATGAGGAATGCCAAGATCCCTCAGTGTTGACGCGGCGTACGACATTGTCTTCCAGTCCGATCGTGAGCCCATGATGACGCCCACCAAGGGTGTTGTTCTGGCAACCAGATTCTTCTTTTTGCTCATGGATATTCGTTACCCGAATTAATTTGAAACGCCTCCATAGTGAATAACATCCGATCCGAACTTTTTACGGAGTGCATCTACAGCTTTCAAAATCTCCGGGGTGCCACCGGAATCATCAAACAACGTCTCATTCATACCCGTGCCTTCTACGATATTGGAAAGGCTAATGCCGATGAGTCGCAATGCCCGACTGCGATCATAATGTTCATGAAGGAGGTGCTTCGCAATAGCAAAGACCGTGGGATCGGCGTGTGTCGCCGGGCACGATTGCTGGCGGGTAAATGTGGAAAAATCGGCATAGCGCAACTTTACGGTCACAGTCCTCGCCTTCCAGCCGTTCTTTCTGCACTCGGCGCATATTTTTTCTGTCATCCTGAAAAGCTCGGATTCCAGGTGCGCGACATCGGCGATATCTTTCGCAAAGGTCTCCTCCTTTGAAACACTCTTTCTCCCCCTCTCTGTCGAGATTACGCTCGATCCCACTCCGCGCGCCGCACGATGGAGGTATGAGCCAAATGAACCCAGCCTTCGTACCAGATCCGCTTCGGAAAATTCCTGACATTGTGCGATCGTGCATATTCCCTGCTTCTGCAGTTGGGCGAGAGTCTTTTCTCCGACGCCAGGGATGGTCTCCACTGGAAGAGGGGCGAGAAACCCCGCTTCAGTACCATGGGGAATTGTGATTACGCCATTTGGTTTAACCCTGTTCGCGGCAATCTTTGCAACAAGCTTATTAGAGGCAAGTGCAATTGTGCAAGGAAGCTCAAAACGTTCACGGATTTGTCCCTGGAGAACCTTCATAAACGCAGACAAATCCTGATGATAAAGGTTCTCGCACCCCGTGAAATCGAGATTCATCTCATCGATAGAGGCGCGCTCCACGACGGGAGCAATTGTAACGAGGTAATCATACAAGAGTTGGGAATACCGCCCATATTCTCCGTGACGTCCTCTCACGACGATCAGGTGAGGGCAAAGCCTGAGTGCTCGCCCGGTGGGCATCGCAGAATGGATTCCGAATTTTCTTGCTTCGTATGACGCAGATGCCACCACACCCCGCCCGGATGGATCGCCTCCCACGACGACAGGCTTTCCATTGAGCGATGGATCAGCTATCCGTTCTACCGACACAAAAAAACAGTCCAGATCGAGATGCGCGATATATGTTTTCTGCCCTGATGGCATTCCAGCAGAAGAGATTAGTATTATCGGTCGGGGATTAAATAATCGGTTTTTAATGTAATAATAACACGCCGAAGTATCAAGTAATAAGGCAGTGCGAGGCTCCGGGGCGAGGTAGTCCCGGCCCCTGCTCCGCCCCAATGTACATTCAAATACAGGGCGCGGCACCATCGTTCATTTCACCGGACCCGATGTTTGCTCTTGAAAGTCGGATATATGGTAACGCCATGAAGGATTGGATCTAGAATTACTTGGAAAGAATAATTCTACGAGTTACCTTTA
>JAWOMQ010000018.1:0-4909 GCA_033852415.1 Bacteroidota bacterium | reverse complement strand
ATGCTCTGATCTCCTTTCAATGCCTGCGGCAAGCTGCAACACATCGGATTCCTTCCATCCGTCAAAATAGTCGACGTTGGTGACAGCGGGTTTTCCTTCCGTCATGGTGCCTGTTTTGTCCAGAACTGCAACGTTCACCGAGCGCAGCCGCTCGAGACTCCCGGCATCCTTTATTAGTATCCCTTGCCTTGCTGCTCGTCCTGTGCCGACAATGATCGCCGTGGGAGTTGCCAATCCCAGAGCACAGGGACATGCAATAATGAGCACGGCGATAAAGTTCACCATTGCCGCTGGGAAAGAGACGCCTATGACGAAATACCAGACGAGAAACGTCACGATTGCGATCGAGACCACCGCGGGGACAAAGATTCCCGCGATTTTATCTGCGACAGACTGGACGGATGCTTTTGAGCCCTGCGCCTGTTCGACAAGTTTCACAATTTGTGCGACGAGACTCTCCTTCCCGACTGCCGTTGCTTCTACCTCGATGCTCCCGCTTTTATTAATCGTCCCTCCAACGACCTGCTCTCCGGAGGTTTTCTGTATCGGAAGGCTCTCGCCTGTCACCATGGATTCATCAACGGTGGAAGATCCGCTCCGGATCAACCCATCGACCGGAATCTTCTCGCCGGGGCGGATAAGGACTATGTCTCCCTTCCGAATCTGATCAAGCGGGAGATCAGTTATGACATTGTCCCGCACAATACGAGCCGATTTAGGCTGCAGCCCGAGAAGGGCAGTCAGCACATTTCGGGTTTTGGCCTTGGCGCGAGCTTCAAGAAACCGTCCGAGAAGAATCAGGGTAATAATTCCGGCTGAGGTGTCAAAGTAGACGTGCGGTTCTCCAGCAGGATTCAATACCCCGGGCACCATCACAACCGCAACGCTGTATGCATATGCCGCCCCCGTCCCGATTGCAACAAGAGTGTTCATATCAGCAGAGCCATGAGCTGCGAGTTTCAATGCGCCTTTGAAAAATCTTCTGCCCGGAACAACCATCACCACTGTAGTAGCAAAGAGCATCAAGACGTGAATCATCTGTCCGGATACAGGCAGGACGTTCGTCGCCCGAGGCAACATCTCCATCATACTCAAAGCCAGGATAGGTACGGTAAGGAGAACGCTCAGGAGAAAATCACGTGCGAGTTCACTCTTTTTCCCCCCAGTCCCGGAGAGAATCATCCCACTGACACCGGAATGGCTTTCTTCGCCTTCTTCCCGAAGTGGAAGAACAAGTCTGTACCCTGCCTCTTCAACCGACGCAGCAAGTCTCTTAAGATCAGTCTTTGAGTCGTCGTAATCAACGGAGACAGTTTCAGTGGCAAAATTGACGGCTGCGCCCTCAACACCCTCTGTTTTTCGGAGGGCTTTCTCAACGCGGACGACACAGCTCGCACATGTCATTCCCTCTACAGGCAACGTTACCGACATTTTTGCAGTTTTGGATTTCATGGTCGCCTCCTATTTTACCTGTGTCGTGCTCTCGAGAATAAATCCCGCTTCTTCAACGGCGCCTTTCACGCGGGACGGCTTTACATCAGCGTCATCGTACCGGATAAGGGCACGTCCGACTTCTACGCTCTCGATCTCCAATCCGGGGATTTTCGTGAATTCCTTCCGGAGTGCCATCACGCAATGATTACAACTCATACCCTGAATTGAGAGTGCTTCTTCTTTCATCATATCGAAATATCCTATTGGTATTTGTCTCTTCTCATAGTATACCTCTATCGCTCTCAAAAATCTTTACATTTTTATGTAATAGATTTGCAATCCGTCGTCCTCCCGGTCGATCAAACGGCCATTTTCGGGGGGATTACCTGGTGCGCCTGGAAATCTGATCAATGGGCGTGCGGGAAGACTTCCTCATCTGTTTGAAGATGGTTGGTGACATTCCCGTGACTTTGCGGAATTGGTTTGAGAGATGAGCCACGCTGCTGTAGCCCAACTTGTAGGAGATTTCGGTGAGTGTGTGTTCGCCATACTTCAAAAATTCCTTCACGCGTTCAATACGTTGAAGGATGATGTATTGTTCGAGCGTAATATTCTCGACCGCCGAAAACAAGGAGCTGAGGGTGTGATAATCAATTCCGACCTGGCCGGCAAGATAGACGGAATCCTTGACCCGTATCGGATTGACATCGTAGTCATTCTGCACAAGCTGGAGCACAGCGTGTTTGATCTTCTCGATAACGCGAGCATTTTTGTCCTCGATGAGCTCAAATCCATTCTGCACAAGGACATTTCTAATTCTCTCCTTTTGAGTCGATGTCGGTTGTTGTTCAATCGTGACTTCCCCAAGTTCGACGTTCTTCACCGTGAAACCCAAGGCTTCCAGTTCTTCACGGACCACCCTAATGCAGCGGGGGCATACCATGTTTTTGACGTAGAGTGTTACCATTCGGAAATCTTTCCAGTCTGGTGCAAATCAGGGAACGGCAACATGATGATTATCCCCGACCGCCGCGCGAAGAGCCGGCCCTGGAGCTCATTACAAATTGAAATAGAGCTTATATTCGAACGGGTGCGGCATCGTTCCTATCGACTTGATTTCCTGTTCCTTAATGCTGACCCATTGTTCCAGAAGCTCCTCAGTAAAGACATTGCCATTCCGCAGAAATTCATTGTCGATAGCAAGGGCATCAAGGGCCTCAGCAAGATTCCTTGGAAGAAAATGAACATTGTGGTCAGGGGACAAATCGTGGATATTCTTGTCAAAGGGACCATACCCTTCTGTCACGGGATCGATTTTATGAATGACCCCATCGATTCCAGCCAGAAGGATAGCGGAGAGACAAAGATAGGGATTTGCAGTCGCATCCGGCGGGCGATATTCAATCCGGGTTTCTTCGGGCTTGGTGACATAGCTTGGGATCCGAATAGCGGAAGACCGGTTGCCTGTCCCGTAGGTCAGCGCGACGGGTGCTTCGAAACCCGGGACAAGCCGCTTGTATGAATTTGTACTCGGATTTGTGAACGCGGAGAGAGCAGGCGCGTGCTTTAACAATCCGCCGATAAAATATCTCCCGAGATCATTGATGTTGCCGTACTCCCCCTTCTTGTAAAAGGCGTTCTTTCCCGACCTCGTCAGATAAAGATGAAGGTGCAAACCATTGCCAGGCTGCTGATACATCGGTTTAGGCATGAACGTCACAGTCAGATCTTTCGCTCGAGCAAAATTGAACATTACATACTTGACCGTAATGATATTGTCGGCAGTCGCCAGCAGATTTTGAAAATATGTCTCAATTTCTTGCTGTCCCCGTTCACCGGTTTCGTGATGATGATATTTCACACGGATACCGAACTGCTGGATGAGCTTCGTGGCCTCGTCGCGAAAATCGTCATAGACATCGAAAGGGTTTACCGCGTGATAGGCGTTGCGAAAAAACTCCTCAGCGTGGGTCACCTCATAGTAGGAAGCCGCCGTCCGGGTGTCAAATCTAACTTTCGAAAAAACATAAAATTCAAATTCCGGTCCCCACCACGACGTATCGGCACCAACAGTCTGTTTCAGCAGCGCTTCAGCGGCCCGGGCAACATGACGTCCATCCTGGGAGAAGGGCGTCCGCTTGCTGTCTGACAAATAGATGTTTGCGTAGAAGCTCAGTGTCGGCATGGATCGGAAAGGATCAACCACTACAGTTCCGAGATCCGGTATCAGAATCATATCGCTGTCTTCAACTTTGCGGAACCCATAACTTGATCCGTCAAATCCAACACCTTCTGTCAGGAGTTTTTCAAGTATGTGCGGGATGACAGGTAATGAAATATGGTGGAGATATCCGGCAAGATCGATGCATTTGAGATCAATCATTTCTATCTTGCGCTTTGCAAGAATCGAGTTACAATATTTAAGCTGTCGGTTATCCATATCGTTTTCAATGGGAAGTGACAAAATGATATAAGAGAAATATGAGCGCCCGGCTCGGCTGCGCACCGTGAGTGTGCCCAAGATACGAAATTTTCCTTTAATCTTCTTTCGGATGGATTACGACATCTCATCCATCGTATTACCGTTCACTAGCGATTATTGAGATTTTGGCATTCATGCAACATTTATTTACATTTCAGCACACTTGACTTCAGATGGATCGCTTTATCCGGAGAGCCACCCACACAACAAGGATTCTTTCTGCAGAAACGGCAATGAGCAATCGACTGTCAGGGGGAGGGCTGAATAATGCCCGAGTCTCCGGGATGTTCACCGTGCGACGTAAGAGCGTGATGCTCTCCCTGATAACAATCCACATCCTCTGGCTCTTCCCCCATATTCTCATGTCGCAGACCGACACTCTCTCACTCTCTGCGGCGATCGACTTGGCATTGAAGAATAATCTTACACTTTCGATTGCGCAATTTGGTTACGCTCAGGCGCAGCAACGCTCCGGTGAACTGAAAGCGACCCGCTTCCCATCGCTGCTGTTCCGGACACACTACCTTCACGCGCCTGTACCCGGATATAGTGAAATTGTCACCAACGGCGGAGAATACGGTCTGCAATTCACGACCAGCTATCCATTGTATGACGGAGGCTTGCGCGAGGCGCAAATTGAGCAATCGTTGGCACAGCAGGACCGGTCATTAATTGATCTCCATAAAGCGCGCATAGAGATGGCATATTCAGTCCGGACGCTTTACTTTGAGGCTGTCCGGATCCGGGGAGAGTACAGCATCCACCTTGAAACGATCGATCGGCTCCAGAGCTATTTAACGCTGCTCAATCAGCTTCGTCTCGGAGGGAACGCCACCGAAAGTGATCTCCTTAAGGCGGGAGTTGAGCTTGACAACGCAAAAATTGACCTCGCGCAAACGGAACAGGAACTCGCGGCCGGCAAGAGCCAGCTGGTAAATGCCCTGGGGCTTCCTTTGCGAACGGAGGTGGAAGTGATTCCGGCAGACATCTCTG
>JAWOMQ010000100.1:0-5340 GCA_033852415.1 Bacteroidota bacterium | reverse complement strand
AGGAGTGGTTTAACTGGCACGCCTGGAGAGCGTGTGTTCCGCTACAGCGGAACCGAGAGTTCGAATCTCTCCCTTTCCGCTCAACATACACGCTGTCTCACCGGTGAAAGAACATTTCATTCCTGATATTCGATGCGAACGTTACTGATCAATGTCTATCTTCTTTGCTTCCTTCTCCCATTGAACGCCCACGCGGGTGTCGTCCGGGTGATCACAATCGATGGAACCATCAATCCAGCCTCAGCTGAGTTTCTCCATTCGGAGATTCAACGTGCATCGGAGGAAGGGGCAGAATGCCTGGTCGTGAGGCTCAATACGCCGGGAGGCTTACTCAAATCCACGCGCGTGATGGTCTCAGACATACTCGATTCACCACTGCCGGTAGTTATCTACGTCGCGCCCGGCGGCTCGCAGGCTGCCTCTGCCGGAGTGTTTATTACGCTTGCCGCACATATTGCCGCCATGGCTCCAGGCACCAATATCGGAGCCGCCCACCCGGTCACGACAGGCGAACAGATGGATTCGATTATGATGATGAAAGTTACCAACGACGCGGCCGCTTTTATCCGGACGATCAGCGAGAAACGGCATCGGAACGTTGCGTGGGCTGAGGATGCTGTCCGCAAGAGCGTTTCTCTGACTGAAACTGAAGCATTGCAGAAAAAGGTTATCGACACCATTGCGACAAGCGTGGATGATCTGCTTCGCAAAATCGACGGCAAGCAAGTACAGGTTTCCAATGGCACGAGAATTCTGGCAACAAAAGATGCGCGCATCGATGTCTACGAAAAGACGTTTCAGGAGAAGTTTCTGGATATCCTGAGCGACCCGAACATCGCTTACATATTTATGATGCTGGGCATCTATGGCCTCCTGTTCGAGCTTTACAATCCGGGCGCCATTTTGCCCGGGATCATCGGTGTTATCGGACTCATCCTTGCCTTCTACTCGCTTCACACCCTCCCTATCAACTATGCCGGACTTGCGCTGATCCTCTTCGGCATTATCCTTTTCGTTCTTGAATTGAAAATAACAAGCCATGGCTTTCTCACGGCTGGAGGGATCACGTCGCTTATTCTGGGTTCAGTCATGCTCTTTCAGACGAGTTCTGCACTTGATATGCTGAGTCTTTCGTGGGAGGTAATTGCTATTGCGGCAGCCTTTTCCGCGATCTTTTTTATTTTTGCAATCGGTATGGGGATTCGTGCGCAACGGAGGAAACCTACAACCGGTGTCCAGGGTCTCCTCGGGAGTGTAGGCCAGGCGATTACTGATCTTGATCCTGACGGGCAGGTGAAGATTCATGGCGAAATCTGGAATGCTACTGCAGTTCAGCCCCCCATCAAACGAGGAGATAAAGTCATTGTAGAACAGGTGGAAAACCTGACAATTAAGGTCAGGTCACTCGATTCATAAATGTCCATTATGGAGGATTCCATGCAAATATTGTCTATGATTTTCTTTCTGGCTGTCTTATTCATCATTATCATTATCTCAAATTCGATACGGATACTCCGGGACTATGAACGGGGAGTCGTGTTCAGGCTGGGGAGATTGATCGGTTCGAAGGGACCCGGGGTGATTTTCCTCATCCCAATTGTGGATCGCATGGTGAAGGTGACACTGAGAACAGTTGTGCTTGACGTCCCGCCGCAGGATGTTATCACAAAAGACAACGTCTCGATAAAAGTAAACGCTGTCGTCTATTTCCGCGTCGTGGAACCGGAGAAGTCGATTGTCGAGGTCGAGAATTATCTATTTGCCACTTCACAGCTGTCCCAGACCACCTTGCGGAGCATCTTGGGACAATCGGAGTTGGACGATCTCCTTTCTCAAAGGGATAAGATCAATCGCGATCTTCAGAAGATCATTGATGAACACACGGAGCCGTGGGGAATTAAGGTGTCAAACGTGGAAGTCAAACAGATCGACCTGCCAATCGAGATGCAGAGGGCAATGGCAAAACAGGCGGAAGCGGAACGAGAGCGACGGGCAAAAATCGTGCATGCCGACGGGGAATATCAAGCCAGCCAGAAACTTTCGGATGCAGCGGCAATCCTATCCAGCAATCCGGTGGCTCTGCAGCTCCGATTCTTACAGACTCTCACTGAAGTTGCAGTGGATAAAAATTCCACCATCCTGTTCCCTGTTCCGATCGATATCATCAGCCCCTTCCTTAGGAAGGATGGAAAAGGTTAAGCTGGCACCAGTCTCGTAGGGCACACGATATCCTGTGGGGCTAATGGGTTCAGGCAGTGCGGTGGTGCTTCCGCCACTCTTTAATATAATTGACGATCTCGATTGTTGAGGCTCCCGGAGTGA
The DNA here is from genome assembly GCA_033852415.1 of Bacteroidota bacterium. Lineage (GTDB taxonomy): Bacteria > Bacteroidota > Ignavibacteria > UBA10030 > SZUA-254 > DATKPE01. The sequence continues at coordinate 3,018 of JAWOMQ010000100.1, read as the reverse complement.
ACAACTCCCCTACCCCGAGGGCTTTCAGCGACTGGATATCCTGTTCAGGGATTATGCCACCCCCGAAAAGAAGAACATCGCCGATCCCCTTCTCCTTCATGAGTTTCAGGACACGCGGGAAAATCGTCATATGAGCCCCACTTAATAGACTTATGCCGATTGCATCCACATCCTCCTGAACTGCAGCATCCACAATCATCTCGGGCGTTTTGCGAAGTCCGGAATAGATCACTTCAATCCCGGCATCGCGCAACGCAGCAGCAACTACTTTAGCGCCGCGGTCATGACCGTCGAGACCTGCTTTCGCAATGAGAACACGAGTTTTCCGTTCCATATCATTCCTTACGATTCGACATCATTGAGAAATTTCTGAAGAGTGAGGTAGAACCTGGTCAGGGGGAACCCCACGACATTGTAAAAACAGCCGTGCACGCTTTCCACGAAAATTGCTCCCATATCATCCTGGATACCGTAGGCACCTGCTTTGTCCATCGGTGAACCACCGGCGACGTATTCCAGGATTTCAGTGGTCTTAAGTGGCCGAAACTTTACGATTGTTCGCTCAACTTCAGTAACGCTCCGGCCGGATGGCTTATCGAAGAGCGTGAATCCCGTGAAGACTTCGTGCGAGCGGCCGCTGAGGTTCTCCAGCATGGCCACAGCGTGATCGGCAGATTTCGGTTTTCCGAGAATATGATGATCCATGACGACAATTGTATCCGCCCCGATAATGATTCCATCCGGAATTCTCCCCGCCACCGCACTGGCTTTCTGGAAGGAAAGGGATCGGACATGCTGTTCAGGATCAGCGGGATTCCCCAGATCTTCATCCACATCGCTGGGCATGGTTTCAAAAGCGAGACGCAGTTGTCGCAGCAGATGTTGCCGCCGTGGAGAAGAAGATGCAAGAATTAATCGTTTCTTGAGAGTCATGGCAGTATAACAAAAAAAGAGCGGCCAGGGTGTACGCTCTTCATGGTTCTCACGCAAACGCGATGGAAAGAATCAGAACCGGAACATGGATTTGATGCTGCCCCATGTCCGGCGAACGCCGGATACCGTGTGATCGATACTCGCTTCGTTGGCAAAAACCTGCGTGGTATTATCATTAAAAACGATCACAAGCCGGTAGTAGTAGATGGACGTCGCCTTTTTGAATGCGGTGCGATCGCGGAATGAATAGGATGAGAGGTGTGCGGCCGCAACGGTTCCCAGTGTGATATACTCCGGATCATCGCTTGAATGTCGGTCGATCCTGAACTCCTTGACATTGGTTTCATCGAGAGTTTTCCAGGACACGATGACGTCGGCATCTGCATTTGTTGCTTTAAAGGAAGACGGGTCGATGATCTGGGCAGACGCGGTGCTTTTCAGGACGAAAAGAAAAAGGGCGATGCAGGCAAGCGTTTTCACGAGCATATCATTTTAGTCCCCTTAAAATACATCTGCATCATGAAAAAGTCAAGTTTTTGTGCGCGAGGCGAGACTTGAACTCGCATGCCCTCACGGGCGCCACCCCCTCAAGATGGTGTGTCTGCCAGTTCCACCACTCGCGCAGGTTTATCGGCAGTCGGGAATATTTGAAGAAAGCAACCGTTTTGACTGGATTTTTACCCCTCTTCGTGAGCCCGGTGCGATTCGAACGCACGGCCCACGCCTTAAAAGGGCGTTGCTCTACCAGCTGAGCTACGGGCTCGTCCATCAGGCGTGCAATATACGTAAAACAGAAAGATTTTCAAAATAGTATCCGACATTTTTGCTGGGTTACGGCTGAGATTTCTAAAGCTCAGAGAGCACTTCTCTGCAAAGGCTCGATTGCCATTCCACAGGGAGTCCCTCGTATGATTGCTGGTCTTTTCGGAGCTGGATTTTACGCCTTGGTGTCGGTAAACGACAAATATTTTCATACGACAAATTTTACGTTTTTCTTCTTGACAATATGACATTTTTGTCGTATACTGTTATAGCACATCACATGAATTCATCACCGCATTTTTATACCGAAGAATCCCTCGAACTGTTCAAGGGAATTGAACTTGCCGTCGGGCGTTTACGTCAACGGCCTGCGGCAACGCATCTCCTGTACGGGCATTCCTCTGTGTATGCGAGCAGCTTGTTGATCGGGGCAGCCACCGGGCAAGCGATTGCCGTTATCGACGGTGTGACACGTTTCAACAGTTATACTCTTTCGCGTATTGCCACGCTTCTTCACTGCTCACCGAAGGGCTTGCTCCAGCGAACATACGTTACACGCTCCTTTACCGCTTTCCAAACCGAAGCCGCAGTTACCACAAAGCTTGTGCACTTTTTGCAGAAGGTCCCATGCCAGCTTGTTATTGTTCTCGGACTTCTCCATACATACTATGACGAACAGGTAACGCCGCACGAATGCCGCGAAAGCCTGGAGCGGGTTTTTCATACTTTTAACACGCTGGCACGTCATCACACGCACATCCTTGTTGCCGACGTTAACGTTGACCCCCCTCCGCCCGGAAAAGAGATATTGTTTCAGCTTCTCTATCATGCGGCCGATATCGTTGCATATCTCGACCAGCACGGCATCACAATTGAACAGCCACGAATGCTACCACAGGAAGGAGCACAGAGCTATGGGACGCAACAACGATACGTTCACACTCGTTATCGACAGGAACAAAGAAACCTGGAGCAAATTTCGCAGAGCACTGAGAAAAGAAGATCAGGCATTATTCGATGAGCTATGGCGCGCCCCGAAAGTGCACCTTGCTGCTGGCGCTTTTATAGCGCATGAAACGCCGCTTGCGAGCATTTTCATGGCAATGCTCCTCGAACAGTATAAACGCATCAGACGGCTTGAAGAAATGCAGGAAACTTCTCCTGCCTGCATGACCCCTGCGCAGCAGAGCACCTTTGCCGATTCGCTATGATCACCGACGGCTGGTTCTTTGACGTCTATCCCGTTCACAACGGGATGATTGTGTGGATCCTCGACACAGAAGGAAGGGCATTTTCTTGTTTCGACGCGTTTCACCCTTCATT